>NZ_LLKN01000004.1 GCF_002900095.1 Salegentibacter mishustinae
AAAACCTGGATAATGAAAGCGTTACATTTTCTGTGAAGGACTACCGCCGCGCAGGAAGAAAATCCTTGTTACGTTTATCCGATGCAGAGTTCATCAGACGGTTCGCACTTCACATACTTCCCAAAGGCTTTGTTCGCATCCGGCATTATGGAATCTTGAGTTCCTATCATAAAAAAATTACGCTTACCCAGCTACAGCAAAGCCTGGGACGTGTGCACCTCAAAGAGCGTAAACCACTTCAACACCGCCTGTGCCCGGTATGTAAGAAAGGAAAATTGGTAACTCTTAATACCTTTACGGCACGAGGCCCGCCTGGATACTGGATGGAAAAACTAAGAAAACAATCAAATAAATGAGTATAAAAAACGATTCTTCCGTGCGTAACAGGAAGCCTATGGCCTAAAACGATAAAAATGGCATAAAATCCTGTAAGTGCCTGTGAAAAAATTTAATGTAAAGCAGCTTGACTTTAGGTCAATAGCAAAAAGCCGATATCTTGCATAGAGGCTAGATGTACTATCCGACAAATACTACCTTCTAAAAACAGACCAATCCCCATATAAAGTTAACCGGCAAAGAACCGGTTTAGTCAACATTGCGTTCATGTTGGGCCGTTCCGGCCACACGAACGCTTAGTTATTGTAAACTGTGCTTTTATATTTTTATTCTATTAACTTTTACATAAAACCAAGGAACTTCTTCAGCATTCATTGGGTCGCTTAAAAACTCCTTAATCTCATTCCAATTCTCAATTTTTTCAAAAAGTCCGAATTCATTTATTTTTAGCCCGAACTTATCTTTCAAATCACTCGACAAGTCGTTGCAATGAAAAGAGTGAAAGTCACCACTTATTTCAATTCCGATTATGTCGTAACCTAAAAACTCATTTTTTTCTAAATCAATTTCTTTGCTTTTCAGTTTGTTGTAAATTCCAATTTCTCCACTATTTGATTCAGTCGGTTTTATTAAATCCAAAGTTTTATTCAATTCCGTTTCTGGGAAACTGATACTTAAAATTTCAAAATCCGCATCGTTTGGGAAGAATTTTTCTTTGTATTCCGTTAATGTTTTTAAATCCGAAAATGTATTTATCCAGCCAAGTTTTTCTTCGTCCAATTTTTTGTCTGCCCAAACTTGTATTTCCTCAACATTTTTGTCAGTCAGATTAAACGTTTGTTTGGTTTCTTCTAATTCTTTCTTTTCAGTTGTTGCCCAAGAAATTGCCCAAGAGTCAAAAAAAGAGTCGTTTATACAACGACTACAAGTATAGATTTCCAAACCTTTAATCGTTCCATATTCGACAGGTTTTAATTTAATCAAATAATATGCTCCAATGTAGTATTTCACCCGGTTTTCGGCATTGTTTACAACGTCCCGTATAAAAACTGTGCGAGCTGGCGTGCGTGATTGTCCGCAGGACAATCCGCTGAGCAAAGGAGCACGGAACTTCGATTCAAAACCAAATTAAGCATTGTTTTTATATGTTGTTACATACTTTGCCGACACGCCCGAGTAATCACGTTCCCCAGATCTGTTTTCTTCTCCGCGACCGAGTAAAGGGTCGCAAGTTTTATATCACTTTTGCAATTTTTATCAGCCAGAGTGAAAAAGTTCGTTTTCCATCCGTTCTACATTTCTGTTTGTAACGCAGGGATGAGTCAATAAGCCACATTAAAACGAAAACTTCACACTCACCAAAACCTGCGATGGTCTTAAACGATAGGTACTTTGTATATAAGCAAATTCATTATTGGAAATCCGCACGAACTCATCTGTATTCAGCACATTGTTCCAGCTGGCTTCCAGATCTATTCCAGATTCCATGAAGGTGTATTGATAATTCAGGTTCAGGAAATAATTATTCCGGTTTTCATCGGATATGTTATTGAAATAATACTCCGAATTAAGGCTGAAATATTGATTTTCTGCCACGTAAAAGAAAAGGTCTAAACTATACTGTTTTGTTTCAATTTCATTCATATACCTTCCATCAATATTGGTTTGTAAGATACTCACATTGCCAGCATAGGAAGCGCTTAACCAATCGGTAAATTCAGATTCCATTTTCAGGTTGAAACTCAGATTTTCATTATTCACTTCAGCTAAACGGTCGTTTAAAAGTTGTTCCCTTTGAAAATGAGAATATGTGGTTCCCACACTTAAGGTAGTATTCAGTTTTCTAAAATATTTGCTTGCCTTTGCATTCCAGTTATGAGCATTGGAATAATTCTCCTGCTCAATGGCCTCCAGAATGGTAGCGCCACTCTCCCCAATTATGTTGCTGTACAATAAATTACTTCTTACATGTGCATAGGAATATGAGGTACTTGCAAAAAATGAAGTGAGCGGATTCCTGTAGTTTAGGCTCCAATTATAGTTCTGCCTGAAATCTTCCGGTAGGGGAGAATTGTAACGCTGCAGGCTGCGGTAATTGTTTAGAATAAAACCGTAATACATGCGGTTGGCATCTCCAAAATCATTGCTGTAATTGGCATTAACACTTGTTTCCCAAAATGCTGATAACTTATTACGTATGTAAAAATTGGGTTCAAATGTTAACCGATTTAAATTTTGACTCTGGTTTAATGTGGCATCTTCGATGTCAAAGGTTCTATAATTAAAAGGGGTAGTCAGCCTGAAATTCCAGTTGTCTTTTTCATAAACAAACCTGCTGGTGAAATAGATCCTGGAAGATAGAAAATCAAGATCATTTTGGTAATTTCCACCAAGGAGATCTCTGTCGCTTTCATCAAAAACCATGAGCCTGCTTTCAAGATGCTGATTTTGTAAGGTAAAACCAACCTCAGGAGAAATAGTTACTCCGCGTAGCTTTTTGGTCATTCCGCCAGAATTATCAGTAAAAAAGGTAGAGGAGTTCACCTCCTGCTCTACCTCCTCATAAGTTTGTCTATCATTAAGCAAGCCTTCAAACTGGCCGGGCAGCACGCTAAGGTTTTGGTTAGCTTCTGTATAACCGGTATTAGACCTGAAGGTGATCAATTGGTTTCCTATAGGCTTCATCAACCTAAGATTATTCCGAACTACAGAAAAAGGATTGGAAAGCCGCTGAAGGACTTCTGATTTCCCGGTATCAATAAATCCTTTTTGTGAATCCCAGTACCCGTTGAACTCCAGTTCATTTTTAAGGTAATTGTCATTGGTATTACGCTCAAGTATGAATTTGGACTGTAGCGTATTGTAGAAAAACTCATTGTTGGTTTGTTCTACTAAATCTATAGTATCTGTGGGAGTGAAAAAGCGGGTTTGGGTATTCCCTATTTGCCGCTGAGCATCGTTTAAATAGGAAATATTGGTTTTAAGGTCCAAATCTTTTTTTAGCCGGATTAAATAATTGGCAGATCCAAGGTGTACATTATTATCCAGCCAGCGCTCCTGAGAGAATGGCGGTTCAGCCAGCCGGCGAATGGATAGCCAGTCCCTCTTATTAATACTGAATTCCTGCCTGCCAAAATCTGAAATTGAGAAATCCCTTATCTCCCGTGAGACATCGCTCCCGGTGTTATTAGTCTGGTAAGTGACAATAGCCTGATTTTTCTTTGTGAAGATCATGGGGGTGACCTTCACCTTCCATAGCAGTGGAGATAAACCCGCTCCCAGTTCTGCCGTTCCAGTGGTGGTAACATTGTTTTTAAGCTTGATATTAATAGATGCTCTTTCAGAAAATTCCAGGCTGTCCAGCAATTTTATAGGTTGGTGATTTTCCAGGATCTGCACTTTTGAAACATCATCTGCAGCGATATTGTTATTGGCCAAGCTGTACCTGCCTTCCAGCAAGTCCAGCCCCTCGATGTAATACTTTTGTATAGGCTTTCCCTGGTACTCAATTTGTCCACTGGGTAGAATCTCAATGCCGGGCATTTTCCTTAGGACATCGGCAATAACCCTATCTTTTTGATCTTTAAAGGCTGCAACCGAGAAACTGAGGGTATCACCACGCTGCTCAATAATCCTGGCTTCTACAAGTACTTCTTTCAATTCTTCAGCTGAAGGGTATAGCTGAATTTGCAGCTCCTGATCCTTATTCTGAATTTCCTGCTTTAAAGTAATGTAGCCTACATGAGAAATTTTCAGAAAAAGTGACTCAATATCGGTATTAAGCTTAATGCTGAAGTTTCCCGTTCCGTCTGAAATTCCGTAGGCCAAAATAGCACTTGTAGAATCTTTAGATATTATAATAGTTGCACCACTTAACGCTTCCCTGTTCTCATTGTAAATATTTCCGGAAAGAACGGACTGTGCATGTGTTGGGAAAAAAAACATGAACATAATGAAAAATAAAAAGGTAGTTCTTTCCAAGCTATTCCAGTTCTATTGGGTTATTTTCATATTGAAGCCTTGCCCGCTGATTTCTGTCATATTTATCCATCCCTTCCTTGGGAATGTTAATACCGGGATTGTTTAATATTAGTGATGGTTTTTCTTTTATTTTGCGCAAAAACACCTTTAAATCGGCTTCTATAATTTGAGTGTAATCTTTATCTAAAATAATAACTGAATTTCTTATTTTTTGAATACCTAATGCCTTAAAGTGGTAGTGGTTTTTCGAGTCCTGAATCTCCAGGATCAATCCCGGCAAACCATAAAATTTATAAGGACCTTCGGCTATAGGAATATTAGGAGTAAACCATGCCTCATAATCTCGGCCTTTAAAACGCGTACGGGCCAAAGTAGTTTCATATCCTATTATGACCTTTTTCTCATTCTCAATCTGCCATGTTAATCCGGGTAATCTTGTTTTTATTTTATATTTGTAGGATGTAAAATCATACAACGAGATCAACTCTTCATTTTTTAGATCCTTAAATATTTTATAGTTAAATTTTGATTTTGAAATTCCAAATATTCCCTGAGGACTTTTTGAATCTAAAATAGAATCTTTTAGGTGTACAGTCTGGCTTTTGAACACCGATATACCCTCGTCAATTTCCAGAAACATATATTCGCTGGCTTTGGAAGCTGGATTCAAGGAATCTATCTGAAATGTCAATTCATAAATAATCCGCAAGTTATTATTGTTGTGCTGTGAAAACAATACTGCGGGAAAAAATAAAAACAGGGCGTAAATTTTTTTCATCTATTTTTTTATTCCAATTCAATAGGATTATTTCGCTTAAGTAAAGTCTCTTTATGTTCTTTCATCATCTTCTCTTTTTGTCCAGGTTGAAATCCAAAAGTGATCCCCGCCCTACCCAGGGCTGCAAATGGATCCCGGTTATATTCTTCAAGCGCTTGCAAATACCTCTCTTTGGTAGTAGTTATATATTCTTTAGAATTATATTCAAAGGGAACCGGTTTTTTAAGAATTTTAAAATTGGTAAGTTTAAAGGAATAATAATTTTGATCGTCACTTATTTCCAGTATCAATCCCGGTAACCCGTTGAATTTATAAGGCCCTTCGACAATTGGTATCTCAGATGTGAACCAGGCAATATAATCCCTTCCGGAAAAACTGGTTGTAGCTTTTTGAACCTGATAGCCCAAAACCTCTTTTGTTTCGGGAAGTATTTCCCATTGAAATTGATTGAGGTCTTCAATGTACTTAAGCTTATCTTTAACGATCTTCTGAGTAAAGGATAGCTTCCCTTCGGGAACTCCTTTGTAGATATAATAGTCAAATTTTGTTTGTGGGGCCCCCTGAAATTTACCCGTAAAGGCGGAAGGATTCTTTCGTCGGTTTTTCAGGACCTCGTCTCCTCTCAAACGTTCCTTACTGGAAAATCTTGATATCTTATCCCCAATATACAATTCCATAGCTTCACTCTCAACAGACTCAGCATTTGTGGAATCTATTTGCCAGGTAATTTCATATGTGGCTTTGTATTTAAAGACGTCGGTAACAGGTTTTTGCGCAAACGCCGCCTGGTAAATGATTAAGATAAAAAGTGTTAGGCTGTAGTTCTTCATTATAGCATATATTTTAATTCAATGGGGTTATTCTCATTTTTCTATTTTTCCTTTTCGTTCTAATTCATCACTCCAATTCAATGGGGTTGTTTTTCTTTTTTAGTTCCTCTTTTAGCTCTCTTTCCATTTTTTCTTTCTGTCCAGGTCTAAACCCAATGGTGACCCCAACCTGTTCCAGGGCTGTAACTGGATCTCAATTAAATCCTCCAAGTACCTTGAGAAAATTGTCCCTGGTGGTTAGAATATAAACTTTGGTATCAAATTCCAGCATTACTGGTTCTTGTTTTTTCGGAGGCATTGTATGTAACGTCTCGTATAAAAATAGTGCGAGCTGGCGAGCTTGATTGTCCGCAGGACAATCAGGCGCAGCAAGCGAGCAGGGACTTTCGATTTGAGACAGGTTTGAGCATTTTTTTTATACGTTGTTAGCCAATGGCTTTTTTACTCATCTACTCGGTCAGATATTTGTTCTCTTACCCACTCGACATTTCTTTCTTGTCGAAAATCAAACCATTCCTGTCTGAAGTCCGATTCGTGTATTAGATGATTAAAATTCCTGAAAGGTTTTGGTCGGTTTAGAGCAACAAGTAACTTTTTGCTAAATCCGTCCGCCTCCAGCTGGTCCGCAAAAGATTCCATTACAGCATAGGATTGGTTTGAATTCATTGGCTCGATACGAATGTAATCATCCCAATTATTCTCGACTTTATCTGTAACTTCTTGCCAAGGATTTTCCTCATCTAGAAAAAAGTCCATTTCTGCCGGATGATATTCAAAATCACCTGTTTTAATATTTAGAAAACAAAGTTGTCCGCACAGAATGAGTTCAGCCATTTCTCGAATATTTGCTTCCTTAACTTTCATTTTTTTCAGCTATTGGCTAACGTCTCGTATAAAAACTGTGCGAGCTGGCGTGCGTGATTGTCCATAGGACAATCCGCTAAGCAAGCGAACAAAGAGTTTCGATTTGAGACTAATTTACGCATTGTTTTTATATACTGTTGTAAGCAGGTTTTATTCCGCAACAATTTCCAATTCCTGTTTTTCTTTCCATTCTTCAAATCCGATTTGACCATATTCTTTAATCAAATTAGATGATTTAAATGCTGTTCCAGTTACTCGATATCTTAGGAAAAAGACTTTGTATTCCATTTCAATTTTTCCGTTTACCAAAATATCATAATCTGTTCCAGCTTGTTTTAAAGCTCTTTCCGTCGCTATTTTAACAGACTTTCGCTGACTTCGAGCCCAAGAATCATAATATCCGTTTACCTCAATTCCTCCTTCTGGATTTATATTTACGGATTCGTCTGCGAGTACTGAATAGTTCAATAAGTTAATTGAACAACTTGAGAGTGAAGAACTCAAAATTCCAATAAATATTAATATCTTAAATCTCATTGATTTCATTTTCATTGGTCAAGTTTATTGATTTGCGAATTTTGGTTAACTTGCTTACAACGTCCCGTATAAAAACAGTGCGAGCTGGCGAGCTTGATTGTCCGCAGGACGATCAGGCGTTGCAAGCGAGCACGGAATTTCGAATTGAGACAGGTTTAAGCATTGTTTTTATATGCTGTTGTGCAACGTTTATTTTGTTTTCATTGATAAAATTCCAGTTCCTTCATTTTAGAAATATCCGAATCCTCCACATCAACAATAATCCGTTGTCCTGTTCCGCAACCACAAGATTCGCAATCTGTTGCTAATGGCGACCTGGTGTCAAATTCCAACTTTTGAACGCTAATATTCTCATTTTCTAAATATGTTTTAACGGCAATTTCAGTTTCCTCGTTAGTGCTATTTTCTCCAGTATTCCAAGGATCAGCACATTTGGTTTGGTTCCAGTAGAATATGCTTTCATCTTGAGGGGAATCATCGTCATCACTACAGCTATAAAGTGAGAGTGAAATAAGTCCGATTAATAAAATTTTAGTGTATTTCATAAGGTGGTTTTTATGTTGCACAACGTCCCGTATAAAAACAGTGCGAGCTGGCGAGCTTGATTGTCCGCAGGACAATCAGGCGTTGCAAGCGAGCACAAAGTTTCGCTTCAAGACAGGTTTGAGCATTGTTTTTATATAGTGTTGTAGCACGTTTTTATGATCTAAATATTATAAATAATCCGGCAATAATTAGCATAAAAATCAAAGCGTAAGAATTGACCATAGCTTTCCAGTTCATAACATCATAATCTTTCATTTTATAGGATTCTCTTTTGTCGATTTTGTAAATCAGGTAAGCCAAACCGAGAAATAGAAATAATCCGCCAATGAACAAAGGGTAGCTGTCAGTCAGGTGAAGTATTTTTTCTTGAATAGTATTCATCATTCTTCTTTGGGGTCAGATTTTATAATGTGCTACAACGGCTTTGTATAATAGTCAGTTGCGGATTGATTTAGTATAAAGATAGCAAAAAAAGATCGAATTTTATGCATGCGCGGTTTTGTCCGCAGGACAAAAAGCCGCAATTGCTATTATACATTGTTACCTGTTTTTGCGACACGTTCTGCTTTTTATCCGTTAATAATTTTATTCTAATTTATCAATTTTAGATTATTATTTTATTGGAAGTTTCAATTTTCATTTGTCAGAGCAGCGTGAAAGTCAATTTTTTACCGATTTTACTTTTTTCAATTAGTTTTTGATCCAATTTTATGCGAATTTTTCTCTTTTTCTTCAATTTTTCTTTTGGAAATAATCCGTTTTTATTTTTGTCATTTTAAAATTTAATTTGCTGCTAAAAAAGACTTTAAATCTGTAGATTTTCGATTGTTTTCGCTCTTTTTTCGTCTGAGTAAGTTTTTTATTTAGAACTCAAAACATTCTTTTTGAGTTCCAAGTTTTCTTATTTAGTTTTTGTCTAAAATTTTTCGTTTTGAAAAAAATGAAGTTTTAAAAAACTGATTTTCGATTAATCGATTTTGTCTTTTGAGTATCCATTTTTCTTTTTTGATTTAGTTTTCTATAAAATCTGGATTTATTTTATTAATTCTGAGTTTCCTTGTGTATCAATTATTTTCATAATCAACGGCTTGAGTGAGTTTTTGGAGCAATTACAGGTAACGTCTCGTATAAAAACTGTGCGAGCGGGCGAGCGTGATTGTCCGCAGGACAATCCGCTAAGCAAGCGAGCAGGAAGTTTCGATTCGAGACAGGTTTGAGCATTGTTTTTATATATTGTTGCAAACTGTGCTTATAATTTTTCAATTAGGGTTATCGCCTTGCTTCTTGTTTTTAATCGAAAAATAACTCCATAGGGCTGCGATAACTGCGATTCCGACCACAATAAAAAAGGCATTATCCTCATACTTTTCGCTCATATAGTTATTCGGAATATAAGAGAGTGCAAATCCTATAATTACTCCTAAAATGATGAATATAGATTTTCTATTCATTTGTTTCTATTTAGATTAATATTAGATATTTCAATATTTATTGATATAAATTTTTAGTCAGTCGATAAATCTTTATTTCTGAATGAATTCTCCTTCCCCTAAATTTAAATTAGATTTTCACTCTACTTGACCGCATTGTTTGCAACGTAAGTATAAATGCAGTATTACATTTATATCTATTATGTCTTTACATGACTAATCTAATGGATTTTTAATCTTAAAAAAAATATTTGTAGCCACGTGCGTGTAAATTTCTGTTGTTTTGGTGCTTCTATGCCCAAGGAGTACCTGGATATATCGTAAATCGGTTCCACTCTCTAAAAGATGGGTTGCAAAGGAATGTCGTAACATATGGGGTGTCACCCGCTTCTTGATCTTCGCTTTTTTCGCAGCATTCTTTACTATACTCGAAACACTTTCGGGACTATAGGCTTTCCTGCCCGGGCCTTCAAACAAAAAATTAGTCGGTCGCCATTCTTTATAGTATTTTCGTAAATCACCAAGTAGTTTTTCGCTTAAGATTGTAAACCTATCTTTATTTCCTTTGCCCGATCTTACCTTAATCACCATTCTCTTACTATCTATATCTTCCAGTTTTAAATTTAAGAGCTCAATTCTTCTTAAACCGGCCGAATAAAGCAAACTTACTATACATCGGTGTTTAATGTTATTAGTATGCTCAATAATAGCCATTATTTCCTCTTTTGCCAGGACCTTCGGCAGTTGTTCTATAGGTCTGGGACGTTCTATGGCATAAAACCTATTGGGCATTTCCAGTACCACTTCATAATAGAATTTAATAGCATTAATGGCCTGGTTAATATAGGAATGAGAAAAATCCTCTCGTATCAATTTCTGAAGATATAATCTTATATCCTCTTCGTTCAAATCCTTTATCTCCCTGTCACTGTAATGATTTATGAATGTTTCGAAACAAGAAACATAGGTTTTGATCGTGCTATTGGCATACCGTTTTAATTCTAATTTTCTAAGGTAGCTTCCAGGGCAATATCGCTTTCCGCTTACCTCTTCCCTATTTTGCAGCTGTTGAATGTTCACAGGCTCTTCCTCTCTTCCAAAACTAGCCTTGGAATAAAAATGATTGCAATTGATCCAGGCAACACCACGAAAGGTCTTAAAAACAAGCTCCAGGTTAGCCGGTGTGTTTAAGATATAATTCATGCGAAACTTCTCACTCCACTGTACATCGGGTAAGTTGTCCACCATAACCTGCACTACTTTATCGGTAAAGAATTTTAACCCTATACATTTTTCTTTATCAATGATTAAATTCTTTAGAGTAATATACTTCCTATCCATATGGCCTGCGCATTTATTGGTATATAAATGTAAACAGACTTAAACCCTAAAACGTTTATTATCCGTATATTATACGACTAAAACGGCTTTATAATTATGGAAACTGAAAAACATTGTCTGGCCTGTAATAAAAAACTGGAAGGCCGTCCGGATAAAAAGTTTTGCGATCCCTATTGTAAAAGTGCCTGGCATTATCAAAAAACCAAAGAAGGAGCTGCCGGATTCTATGCAAAAGTAGACCGTCAATTAAAAACTAATCGAAGGATTTTAAAAAGCTTCAACAAAGCAGGGAAAGCCACGGTTAGAGCTGACATTTTAAAACAACACGGCTTCGATCCTAATTACTTTACGCACTATTGGAAAAACAGCAAGAAGGAAGTTTATCTCTTTGTATATGAATTTGGTTTTCTAACCCGGTATGAAAACGGAAAAAAGAAATATGTTCTTGTAACCTGGCAAAACTATATGGAGAAAACTACTTAACCTTTATGCCTATATATCAAAATTCATCCTGGTTATTCTCTTTCTTAAAGCATAAATCTTAATCAAAAAATTACATGGCTTCGCCACCGTCACTCCCATTGGTCTTTCTTTTAAGCAATTACGAATTACTTACAGCTATCAACCTCAAATTGCCTTAAATTTAATTCGAGATAGCTTTAAAAATAATCAATGTATAAAGTAAAATTGGTGGTTAATTAAATGAGTAGGGATTCCAAATTTAAAAAATATCTAATTCTAGGTTTATATTACTATCTATAGTTATTAACAAGATATTAAGAATAAAATAGAGAATTGAATAATTTTTGGAGTTAAATGAGGGGTTTTCACTCCATTCAGCACTTTAGTCTTACGTACCTCCAGGCTAAAGAGCCTCATTCACTGGCACCGGACACAAGCGAAAAATCTTCACCTTCCATTTCGCTTATTCCGCAAAAACGGCGGAATGCTTCATTCTCGGTTCTGGTTTTCCACTTAAGTCCTCAAATTGGATTCCATTATTAATTTAATTCCGCTTCCTGCTCCTTCCCTACTCTTCCATTTACCTATTTGAAGTATTCTCGGCCTTCACTGCCACTACCTTTTTCTGTAATGCAAAATACCAAGATTTAGAAGTTAGTCCGCACTGCATAAAGCCAGTCCCCGCGCTCCCTTTTTATAAGTCCTCCCTAATTCTAAATCTTGAAAATGGATCAGCATCAGAAAAAGGTAACAGTGAAGGCGCTACGGGAAGTAAATCTAAAAACGGAAAAATGAAATCATACAAAATCTACAAAAAAGGAAGCGGAATTAAAAAAAATCAAAAAAGGAAAACGCTCAGGATACAATAAGTAAATCAGTTAAAAATCAATTATAAACCTTTAAATCTTTTAATTATGAAAACGCTTAGAAACACAGTACAGTTAATTGGAAACGTAGGGGAAGATCCAAAATCTCACAGGTTTGAAAATGGTATGTTGGTTTGCCGATTCTCTTTGGCCACCAATGAACAATTTTTTAAAGACGGAGAGAAAATTCAGGAAACACAATGGCACCAGCTTGTAGCCTGGAGTAAGCAGGCAGAACTTGCCAGTAAGTATATCGCTAAGGGAAAGGAAATTGCTATTAAAGGCAAATTAACTTATCGCTCGTATAACAACGAAGCTGGGGAAAAACAGTACATCACCGAAATTCTGGTAAATGAGATCCTTTTATTGAGCAGCTCAAAACGGGATAATAATTAATTAAAAGCAAAGAGGGCGTCATCGTCGAAAATTGCGCCCTCTTTCATTATTTAACTTTAAACAAATCAATAATGGAAACCAAAGTTAATGAAATCGCAATAAGTTACAGCGGAAGTATTAAAACAAAATTCCTTCCCAATATATCTTCTTCCCGTGATGCTATTAACCTTCTATTTGAGCATTGGGATAAACAAAATATTGAACTTTTTGAAAGTTTTAAAATGCTGCTTCTTAATAATTCCAATAAGGTAAAAGGTATTTACACCCTCTCTACAGGAGGCATCACCGGAACTTTAGTAGATATAAGAATCGTATTCGCAGTAGTTCTAAAGTCTGTAACTACTTCTATAATTTTAGCCCATAACCATCCCTCGGGAACGCTGCAACCCAGCCAACCCGATAAACTCTTAACGGAAAAGATCAAAAAAGCAGGGGAACTTTTTGATATTAAGGTATTGGATCATTTAATACTAACTCCCGATGGGGATTACTTCAGCTTTGCCGATGAAGGCATTTTATAACAGGAAATAATTAGTTTCTAAAACGGGATATGATTTTCATAATCCCGTTTTTCATTTTACAGAATTCTCAATTATTCTTCCAATTCTCTACAGTTAATTTTAAAGATTTTTCTTTTCCAATCATAAAAAATGGGATTCAGTTTCTTACTAATTAAAGCGCTATTAAATTCATTTTAATAGTCAAAATTTTTGTCCCTGCGGGACGAAAAGGTAGAGCAAGAGGGTAACGGGCAGAGCCACGTTAAGAATTACCTTTTAAAACACAACAATCTGTTTTACAGTTGTTTAAATAATTTTATTCAAGGCGCAAAATTAAAAAGAAGCTGTTTTATTACTAAAAACCCTTGAAATCCATTGAAAAATGGTAGAAATTTTACTAAAAAATGGATGAAGAATATAAAAAAGAGAAGTTCGAGACTCTTAAGATCAAGACTTCCGTAGCCAAAAAATTTAGAAGGTTCAGCCGGGCTTTATCTAAATCTCAATCAATGACATTATTATCGAGGGTCGAATTTTTTGAAATGAATAGTATTTCTCCCAATGAAATGATGGGTCCAAAAATGGAGACTCTGGAAAACCTTGTCAAAAAAAGAATAAATGCAGTAATCGCAATTTTGAAAGATATAGAGAAGAATAAAGTAAACCCCACTTTAGGCATTTTGGAATCTCTAATGGAAGCTGCAGATCCCAAAGATAACTACGAAAATCGAGTAAGGGATTATGAGGAAGACGATACTCATCCCGATTTTTATAAATAATACCCCTGGTTAAAATTTCAGGTTTTATTTCGGTTATTTCTTTTCCAACACCTTACCTTTTGCTACGAAAGTACCAAGCTTTGAAATTAACCGGACTGCATAAACCGGCAGGCTATTTATAGCTCCTCTATAATTTCAAAGCTTGAATATGAAAGCGCATCAAAAGGTAATCCGAAAGCGCTGAAAGAAGTAATGAAAAGACGGACTCAAAAACTGTCATTTCAATCTACTTTTTGCTCCTTTCCGACGTCAAAAAGGAAAATGCTCCAGATGAAAAAAGTAAATGTTAAAAAAGCTATCATTTTATTTAGTGTCATTTGGTTGATTTTGTGATCTTGAAGGCAGCTTTCTAAGTTTTAGATTTTCAAAATATCCCAAATGGTAACAAATTTAATGTTACCAAAAAAATTACTCTTAAGTGTTTTATAATCAATTTATTGCATATTTTTAAAGAGATGAATTACAGTAGTTTTTTAAAGTGCTTAGTTGTCCATTTTTTGTTTGACTTCGAAGACATAAGCATATAAATAATAAAAACGTTTTTGGTTTTTTTACTGGGTTAACCACTTGTTGGTTAAGCTAAGCTTGTATAAAATTTTTGCTTCCTAGAACAATTTTCTGAAAAAAGAAAGCTGCCAGAAGGTAAAAAAATTAAGTAATGGTAATTTTTAAAATAATAACAGATCATAAACTAATGAAATTATGAAAGAAAGCATCCATCCATTTATGGTCAGTATGCATTCCCTGGAAGCTAAAATAGAACAGCTCACCAGGGAATTCAGGATCAGGCAGATTAAAGATCCCTGTCTCATCCTTCTGGATAATGCTGATTTTATCCAGCTATTTAAAATAAGTGCGAAAACAGCTCAAACCTGGCGGGAAGAAGGGCTGATTGAATACGCACAGGTGAAAGGAAAGATCTACTACAGTCTCAAGGATATCCAGGCATTTATAAATCGTCACCGAAAAAATAGGAAGGATGCTAACTCTTAAGTAAGATGACTCCGGAGATTTCAGTTCCCATTCAGCTATTTATTGATGCACAGCAAAAAGGCTATGCTAAAAAGCTGCAATTCTTTCTATCCTTGAAGCTAATCTACAAGTGCGGAAAGGCAAAACTGGATGATGGGGAACTGTTATTTTTAGAATTAACCGAAGAGATCAGCTCTCGAAAAACTACATTAAAGTATATTGACTTTCTGGTAGAGAAAGGTTGGTTGCAATACAATAACAGGACGGGTTATTACATCATAAAATCTTTTGAAAGGATACGAAGCGAGAATAACTGGAAGCTCAGGCTTTCCTATCCGGTAGATTTTTATTCTTACCGAAACATTAAAGCAATTACAGGGGCAATTATTTATGGATATCTACATAAAGACTTCTGGAGAAAAGTAAGGAGAAAGAAAAGCGTACAGATAAAAGGCAGTACCTATCATTTTCTATCCCCTAACTTTAATTATATAGAAGCACCTGCTCCATTATCTGTACTTGGAATCTGTAGGATATTTCAAATTTCACCGTCAACTGCTTCCAGACTTAAAGAAGCTGCTGAAAAGCAAAAATTGCTGCAGGTCAAAAAGAATTACGGGGCTTCAGTACCCAGTAAAAAAGCTATGGAGCTGTGTTTAGACTACAATGATAAGCGGAACAATATTGTCTTTTACCAGGGAAATTACCGATTCCAGTTAATTGATACTATTTTACCTCTTTTTCTTTTTAAAAAGCGGAAAAAACTGAAAACATAAAGGAAAGGTTTATAGTATGAAAAAAATAAAAAACTTTTTGGCCAAAGTTTGATCAAGTTAGGCGCGATTACGCGTTTGTTTCTCTTTGGAACAGAACCGGAGCAAAGCCGGTTTAAAGCTAGGCTATAGCTTCTGCACTACTTGTTTCTTACTTGTCCATTTTTTGGACTAGTTAAAGCGAATAGCTTATACATTGATAGCCATTCAAGCTAAAGCCGGTATAGAATAGCAATTAAGCCTTTCTCCAAAAATTTTTGGATTCTAATCGTTCTTTCAATACAGCCATATCGTCACCCACTTTTCGATCTAGAATTTTTGCATAATGCTGAGTTGTACGAAGATTTTTGTGTCCTAGCATTTTACTCACACTCTCTATAGGAACTCCATTTGCAAGCGTAACAGTAGTTGCAAACGTGTGCCTGGCCAAATGGAATGTAAGATTTTTGTTGATGCCGCAAAGATCTGCTATTTCCTTAATATAAGCATTCGTTTTTTGATTACTTAGAATTGGAAGTAACCGCTTCTCGCTCACATCGGGATGCGAAGAATATTTTTCCAATATAGCCTCTGCCACAGGAAGAATTGGAACGCTGCATCTGGTCTTAGTTTTTGTTCTCTTAGTTTTAATCCATTTATTACCATCAATACCAATTACCACTTCCTTTTCTGAAAGTTTTTTTACCTCAGCATAACTAAGCCCAGTAAAGCAACTAAACGTAAAAATATCTTTAATTAAATCCAGTCGCTCATTTTTAATTTCTTTGGAGATCAGCGCCTGAAGTTCAACTTCAGTTAGAAACTCCCGATCTACCACTTTTAATTTACCTTTCCAGTTCTGAAAAGGGTCTTTTGCTATCCATTCGTTTGATAATGCTATGCGAATGATTTTTTTAAAGTTTGTTACATATTTAATGGCGGAATTATGCGCACAGTTCCTTTCTGTCTTTAAATAATATTCAAAGCCGGTAATAAATTTGAGGTTTACCTCTTTTACGGGAATATCCGAAACTTTGTACTCCTTTTCTATATATTCCCCTACGTGATTTTTAGCCGTTCTATATCTTTCAGCTGTACCGGCGGCAAAATCTTTACCTACAAGTCTATTAACCCGATCATTGTGTTCCTGGAAAATATCCAGAAGCATCCTTTCCTGGTCTTCTTTTTTCTTGTCTTTTCCTAAAAATGTGTCCACCAAGTCCTGAGCAGTAAACTTCGTTCCCTTTTCTAAAAGTTTTTGATGAGATATATAGAGGTCGTTTTCAACTTTGGATAAATATCTATTAAGAATTTTCGCTTTCTCAGTATTCCCCTTGGCCCTTCCTGCTGAAGAATTCCAATCTTCTTTGGAAATTTTTCTACGAAGACTAGTGGCTGCTCGCTTACCTCTTAGTGTGACTCGAAGGTAGATTGGTGATAAAGAATTTTTTGCGCCACCTCTTAGATAAAAAATATGGAAGAAATTTGTATCCATGACTTTAGATTTTTTAGATTAATACATTTCTAAAGTACGAAATTATATCAATCATAAAACACTAAATATCAAATTGTTAAAATATTTTTGTAGGAATATTCATCATAAAGGTGTCACTAATTTCAGTTATTCAAGTGACACCGAATTTGACACCTCCTAGCTTGATATTCTTTGGGATATTTTGAAATATTGTAAAATAAAAAAGCCCCAAAACCATAGGGTTTGAGGATTTTTGCAATATTTTGTAAGTTAAGTAGCGGAGGAAGAGGGATTCGAACCCCCGGACCTGTTACAGTCAACAGTTTTCAAGACTGCCGCAATCGACCACTCTGCCATTCCTCCAATAAAACGCTATGCATTTCTGCTTAGCGGATGCAAATATAACAAGCTTTTACAATTACACACAAGGTTTCAACAACTTTTTTAAAGCTTTTTTCGAATCGCCTAATTATCAGGTTTTAACATATTCTATATTTTTTTTTGGATTCATTCTTACTTAAAATTAATATCTTCATTATTCAAACTTCAAAAACCAGTTTAGATTACAAGGTGTATTTACAATGGGTTGCCATATGATTAAAACAACCCCCTCATGAACAAAACTTCCTACCTCTATCTACTCCTACTTGTATTATATTTTAACTGCATAAGCGCACAGGAATAAGAAGAACTGAATAATAGTGCGGCGGAGTCTACTTCAAATTTCTACACTTCCCAACTCAAGAAACAAAATTCCTATGATGGCCTTGGCTACTATAAGTTATATAACAATAGCCTTAATTATACGATAGACAGACTGAGCATTACTTTAGGCGCAGGATTTCTAGAACAGAATACTATTTATAATAGTAACGCTCCAGGGTTCTACGGTAGTTTTAGTACTAATGTGGAATACAAAATTAGCAACAGGTTTAGCCATTACCTTTTTGGCCGATATTTAACTCCTTCCCTGAATGGAGAACAAAGAATAAATAATCCCCATATGAACTTTCTATTTCCGCAAACAGAAATTGGAGCAGGATTAAGAGGTAATTTTAACAATGTAAATATAGATCTAGGTGCAAGCACTATTTTTGATACTCAACTCAATCAACCAGTGCCAAACACGATTTTAAGGTCTAAAGTATCTATCGGGTTTTAGAATTTTCAGTAGTAAGAATTTGGCGTTACTTAAGTTGGATAATATCTAAGTTTTGATTTATTTTCAAACCCGTTTCAATTGATTTTTAGTCGCTAAATAAATTCAATTTTATACATTTAAAATTCATGAAAAATTTCATTTTATTATCAATATTAATCTTTTTAAGCAATGTAATGTTTGCACAAAAAGAAGAATACCGCGAGCTTATGGAACAGGATTGGGCAAATCTTAAAAAGTATAAAGCACAAAACGAAAAAATAATCGCAAATCAGGATTTTCCAGATGTGGTTTTTATGGGAAATTCAATTACCGAAGGCTGGGTAAACGCACAGCCCGAATTTTTTAAAAATAATAATTACGCAGGTCGCGGCATTGGAGGACAAACCACTCCACAAATGCTGCTTCGGTTTATGCCAGATGTAGTAAAACTCAATCCCAAAGCGGTAGTTATTCTTGCCGGCACCAACGACATTGCCGGGAACACCGGATTTTCTTCCGTAGAAATGATCACCAATAACATTCAGGCAATGGCTCAACTGGCTGAAGCTAATAATATAAAAGTGATTCTTGCCTCTATCCTACCCGTTTACGATTATCCCTGGCGACCCGGCCTGGAACCGGTACAAAAAATTGCCAAAATCAATACCTGGATAAAGAAATATGCTAAAGAAAATAAGCATACTTATCTCGATCTTTTTACTCCGCTAAAAGATGAAAAAGAAGGTTTGTCGAAAAGATATTCCGAAGACGGAGTCCATCCAAATTTAGAAGGCTATCACGTAATGGCACCGATAACTCAAAATGCTATACAAAATACTTTATAGCTGGAACAGAGAAAGTTTTACAGACTTATTAAAATTTAAACCGAAACTGCTATATTGCTGCGACTTTAATAAAAACTTCTAAATATTTTACGAAGTATTAATTAGCAAAAATTAAATTAAACTATGAAAAAAATGCTTTTAGTGGCCTTATCTGCCGGAATGGTAGCCTGCGGCACCCAAAAAAATGTTGAAAATGCAAATCCCATGGAGTATGCTGAGACCATCACTGCTTCAGAATTAAAAGAACATCTTTACACTTTTGCCAGTGACGAATTTGAAGGAAGAAACACCGGCGAACCTGGACAGAAAAAAGCAGCCGAATATATTGTTAACCAATACCAGGAAATTGGCATTGAAGCTCCTGAAGGTTATGCTAACTACTATCAGGAAATCCCAACCGAATTTTTTGATGGAAAACTTAATGATTCCGAAAACGTGCTTGGTTTCATAAAAGGAAGCGAAAAACCAGACGAAATTCTAGTAATCACTTCTCATTACGATCACGTAGGAGTAGATGACGAAGGTAACATCTATAACGGTGCAGATGACGGTGGTTCTGGTCCCGTTGGTATTTTAGAAATTGCCGAAGCTTTTAGAGCAGCTCAAAAAGATGGTTATACTCCTAAACGATCTATTCTTTTTATTCATTTAACCGGTGAAGAAAAAGGACTTTTAGGTTCTAAATATTATGTTGAAAACCCTGTATTCCCATTAGAAAATACCGTTGCCAACTTAAATATGGATATGATTGGCCGTATTGATAAAGAGCACGAAGGCAACGACAACTATGTTTACCTGATTGGTAGCGATAAATTAAGCACCGATCTTCACGAACTTAGTGAGAATGTAAATTCAGAATATATGAATATGGATTTGGATTATACCTATAACGATGAAAATGATCCTAACCGTTTTTATTACCGAAGTGACCATTACAACTTCGCAAAGAACAACATCCCGGTAATTTTCTACTTTAACGGAGTTCACCCAGATTACCACAAACCAACAGATACCGTTGAGAAAATTGAATATGAAGCTTTAATGAAAAGAGCTAGATTGGTATTCCTTACCGCCTGGGAAATCGCTAACCGCGAAGAAAGACTGGTAGTTGATAAAGCTGGTGAATAAAAAAGCTGAAGCTTTAATATGCAAAAAGCCCCGGAAATTCTGGGGCTTTTTTGGTTTTATAATTAATCTAAAAATTAATCTGCAGCAGGTAGCAATACGGTATCAAGTGCGTGAATTACTCCGTTTGTAGCTTGAACATCAGCTGCAATCACTGTAGCAGTTCTTTCGTTTTCATCTGTAATAGTTACATTATCACCAAGATTTACAGTAAAATCACCGCCTTCTAGCGTGGTAACATCCATATCATCAGTTAAGTCTCCAGATCTAACATTAGCACCGGTAACTACGTGATAAGCTAAAGTAGCTTCCAAAGTTTCTGTAGGGATATCTGCAAGAGCTCCTAATTCCAATTCATCTAATAAATCTACAAATGCATCATTAATTGGAGCGAAAACAGTAAATGGAGCAGGATCTTCACTCATCATAAGTGTTTCAACAAAAGTGAAAGAATCTTCTCTTGTAAGGGCCTGTACAAGAATATCGAAGTTAGGATCGGCAGTAGCAAATGTGGTTATATTTGGTAATCCAATTACTGCATCTACTGCGTGAATTACCCCATTGTCTACTTCAACGTCGGCAGTGGTTACCGAAGAAACTCCATTAATCATCACGCCGTCATCTGTATTTATATACATACTTAAAGGCTCTTCAGAAGCTCCCCATACGGCCATACTTGGGATGTAGCCGGTAGTTAATTCGGTAGACATAATTTCGCCCATCTGTACGTGGTTCAATAATACCTGGGTTAATAAATCTACAGGTACTTCATCAAGACCATTAAAGCCATTCTCATTTAAAAAAGCTGTAAATGCAGCGTTATTTGGAGCAAATACGGTATAATCATCGGTTCCGGTGAAAGTTGAAGTTAAACCAGTAGCTTCAAGTGCGGCTAATAAAGAAGAATAATCTTCATTTCCGGCTACAAAATCGGCAATGGTATTTGTTTCAATTTCAATAGCCTCATTTTCAGGAAGAATTACTGTATCCAAAACGTGAATCACTCCATTATTTGCCTGAACGTTAGTGGCAACAATTGTTGCAGTTCTTCCGTTTTCATCAGTAATAGTTACATTTTCTCCCAGGTTGATAGTGAAACTTCCGGTTTCAAGAGTCTCTACCATCATTTGATCTGTAAGATCTTCAGCTCGAACATTTGATCCCGCAACTACGTGGTAGCTTAAAATACTCGATAAAAGATCGGCTGGAATATCGTCTAAATCGGCTAATTCAAGCTCGTCAAGTACATTTGTGAAAGCAGTATTGGTTGGGGCGAAAACAGTAAATGGCGCAGGATCTTCACTCATCATTAAAGTTTCAACGAAAGTAAAAGATTCATCTGCAGTAAGTGCCTGTACAAGAATATCGAAATTGGGATCGGCAGTTGCAAAAGTGGTTACATCCGGTAATCCAATTACGGCATCTACAGCGTGAATTATACCGTTGTCTACTTCAACGTCGGGCGTGGTTACTGAAGAAACTCCGTTGATGGTTACACCATCGTCAGTATTGATATATAAACTTAAAGGTTGGTCTGAAGCCATTCCGGTTGCCATACTCTCAATATAGCCGGTAGATAAGGCACTAGACATAATTTCACCTTCCTGAACGTGGTTTAGAAGGATCTCTGTTAAAACATCTTCGGGAACTTCATCAAGACTGTTAAAACCGTTGTTCGATAAAAATGAGTTAAATGCGGCATTGTTAGGTGCAAATACGGTAAAGTTAGCTGTTCCGTCTAAAGTAGCATCCAGTCCTGTTACTTCTAATGCGGCGCCTAAAGAAGAATAATCAGGGTTTCCAGCCACAAAATCGGCAATTGTGTTTGAAGGGGTGATTACATCTCCTCCATCATCGTCATCACTACATGCAAAGAGACCAAAAGTCAAAAATGCCAGTAAAGCGATTTTAGTAAATTTAATAGTTTTCATAATTCTAAGTTTTTGTTATGTAGTAAAAGTAAACGAGAAGCAAACCATAAACTGTTTATTCTTTGTTAATTATTATAAAACAAGAGTTAAATGTTTAATCATAATAGATTTTATTTAAACAGAATTTTATCAGAACAATATTCTATAAATCCATACCGTTTTTTTCTAAAGACGTGTTTAAATTTGAATATATTTACACAAAACTAAAACCTAGCTTATGAAAAAACTTTTATTAATACTTTTTAGTATAGCGCTATTTACCTCCTGTAGTGAAGATGATGATGCTAACGGAGATGACGATATTTTAGGAACATGGTTTATAGCTGAAGCCAACGGAATTCCTAATTTTGAAGTAACCGAATGTACCAGAGAATCATCTATAACCTTTAATAGTAATAACACAACTTATTCTGAATATTATGTTGGCTCTGGTGAGGCCTGTACACTTGCTGATGAAACAAATAGTGTATGGGAAAGGGAAGGTCAAATTTATACATTTTCTTTACCTATTGAGGGCTTAGAAAATTTTGACTTAGATAACATTAATGGCAATGTAAGCTTCAATTCTGATAAATCAGAATTTACATTTACTCCTTTAATATTTCCTTCGGCCTCAATAGTATTTGAAAAAAGATAAATATTCTACCATCCATTAATTAAAGCGATCTAAAATCCAAATTTTAGATCGCTTTTTTATTTTTAGCTACTTTCCTTCCACAAAAGCTTTCTCTTAAATTTTCGTAATTTTGCAAACTCTTTTCCGACTTTATGCGGAAGGAATTTCAATTTTTAGGTTTATGAAAAAGAAAGTGGTTGTAGGTTTATCGGGTGGAGTAGATTCCAGTGTGTCAGCATATCTTTTGCAACAGCAGGGTTACGAGGTAATTGGACTATTTATGAAAAACTGGCACGACGATTCGGTAACCATTTCTGATGAATGCCCATGGTTAGATGACAGCAATGATGCGATGATGGTAGCCGATAAACTTGGTATACCTTTTCAAACTGTAGATCTTAGTGAGCAATATAAAGAACGTATCGTTGATTATATGTTCAATGAATATGAACGTGGCCGCACGCCAAATCCCGATGTTCTATGTAATCGTGAGATAAAGTTTGATGTTTTTATGAAAATCGCGCTTTCTTTAGGCGCCGATTATGTAGCTACAGGACATTATTGCCGTAAAGGAGAAATTGAAAAAGAGGGAGAAACTATTTATCAATTGCTTTCAGGGAAAGATAATAATAAAGACCAGTCTTATTTCCTTTGCCAACTTACGCAAGAACAACTTTCCAAAACGCTTTTTCCAATTGGCGAATTACAAAAATCTGAAGTGCGAAAAATCGCTTCAGAACAAAACCTGGTGACTGCAGATAAGAAAGATTCACAAGGACTTTGCTTTATTGGGAAAGTAAGATTACCAGATTTTCTTCAGCAAAAATTACAACCTAAAGAAGGCAAGATCATAGAAATTGAAGCCGAAAAAGACTTATATTCTTCTGAAACACCTAAATTCAGCAATAAACAGGAAGAACTCGATTTTCTTGCTAGAAAGTATGAATATGCTGCGGAAGACGGAAAGGTTGTAGGAAAACACCAGGGCGCTCATTATTTTACCAAAGGCCAGCGCAAAGGCCTTGCGGTTGGTGGCACGCCAGAGCCGCTGTTTGTTATTGATACCGACGTGATAGATAATGTAATTTATACCGGGCAGGGAAAAAACCACCCGGGAATTTATAGAAAAGGACTTTTTATCAATAAAGACGAAGTGCATTGGGTTAGAAAAGACCTCGCAATAAATAATGATGATACCTTAAGAGTAAAAGCCAGAATTCGCTATCGTCAACCTTTACAAGATGCAACATTACATCAAACAGAGGCTGGAATGTATGTGATTTTTGATGATCCTCAAGCTTCAATTACCGAAGGTCAATTTGTAGCCTGGTATGAGGGCGAAGAATTATTAGGTTCGGGGGTTATTTCTTAAATTCGAAGAAAATTTAAGCAAATGCCCAAAAATAAGATCACACAGCTTTTTAATATTCAATATCCTTTAATTCAGGCCGGAATGGTTTGGGCCAGCGGCTGGAAACTCGCCAGCGCCGTGAGTAATGCCGGCGGACTCGGAATTATTGGTGCGGGTTCTATGTATCCCGAAATTTTAATAGAGCATATTGAAAAATGTAAAAAAGCTACCGATAAACCATTTGCAGTAAATGTTCCCCTACTCTATCCTGATATCGATAAGATCATGGAGATTATAATCAGTGAGAAAGTAGAAATTGTCTTTACTTCAGCCGGGAATCCTAAAACCTGGACTAAACATTTGCAGGAACACGGCATTAAAGTGGTGCACGTGGTTAGTGGTGTAAAATTCGCTTTAAAATCTCAGGAAGCAGGTGTAGATGCCGTGGTTGCTGAAGGTTTTGAAGCCGGTGGGCACAATGGTAGAGATGAAACTACTACCTTCACCCTAATCCCAATGGTGAAAGAAAAAATCAAAATCCCTTTAATTGCTGCAGGCGGAATCGCCACAGGACGCGGAATGCTAGCCGCTATGGTATTAGGTGCAGATGCTGTGCAAATTGGAAGCCGTTTTGTTGCCAGCCCAGAAGCTTCATCACATCAGAATTTTAAAGAAATGGTGGTAAAAGCCCAGGAGGGTGACACCAAACTTACTCTTAAAGAGCTTGCTCCAGTAAGACTTTTGAAAAACAAATTCTTTGATGATATTCAGAAATTATATACTGAAAACCCATCAAAGGAACAGCTTATTGAATTATTGGGACGCGCCAGGGCTAAAAAAGGAATGTTTGAAGGCGATTTGGAAGAAGGAGAGCTGGAAATTGGCCAAATCTCAGGATTGATCCACGAGATAAAACCTGCCGCTGAAATTGTAAAGGAAATAATAGAAGAATTTGAAACCGCCAGGAAAGAAGTTTCGGCGCTTTAACTGGAATATTCACTTAGTTTGTTCATTTCCTTTTCAACAAATTTCCTCCATTGATATTCGGCTTCTTTATTAATGCTGTGGTTGGTTTCTTTGTCAAACTGATTTTGCATTTGCTGGCGCTGCAGTTCAATTTCAGAATAGATATCGTTTAATTCTTTTTTCATTTTCGGGCCGGGCTCGTAATTGCTTAAAGCTTTTCTAAGTTTTCTGGAGTGCAACTCGGTGATATCAAAATGTAATTGCTCGTGGGCAAGTAAATAATCTACTTCTTCAATTTCCTTCACCCAGGAACGCTTTGGGTAAAAGTTACTACCAACTTCATAAGTAAATATCGTCTCGTCGCTACTTTTTGTAGCATTCCAGGAAAACGAAAGTCCGGAATTGGTATTAGCTTTATAAGGAAGATGTTTTTTAGGATTGGCCTTAAAATCTTCCCATTTTAAAAGCCGGGTTTTATCCCAGGATATTTTTTCAGTGTCTTGAGCTAATAATTGAAGACTTAAAACAAAAATGAATAAAACACTCCAGAATTTCATGAATATTTAAAGCTAATAAGCTTTTCCATATCTGGATGAAGACTTTGCATTACCGGGCAGGTTCGCGCGGTATTTTCCAGTATTTTACGCGTTTTTTCAGAATAAGTTTCAGGGAAATTAATCATAATTTCCACCCTGGAAATTCGCCGGGGATTAGCCGCCATGGTTTTAGTCACTTCGGCTGTGGTTCCTTTTAAGTTTACCTCAAGTTCTTCAGCCTTAATTCCCATAACCGTTAGCATACAACTGGCTAATCCGGTCGCCACAGAGTCGGTTGGGGAAAATGCTTCGCCCTTGCCATGATTATCGGTAGGCGCATCAGTAATTATTTTCGCACCACTTTTAAGATGTTCAGCTTCGGTTCTTAAACTTCCGGTATAAATAACTTTACTGGTCATTAGCAACTTTTAAATTAAGTTCTTCATCTAAACTCATAATATACACCGCATCATTATAAAACCCGCCATTTCGTTTTGAAGTATAATGGAATTTATTCTCGTGATATTCAGTAAAACCGGTATACTTTTCAAAAGAATCATAAAGATCTTCGGCCGAAGCCAATCTTAGTAAAATATCTAAGGTGAGATCGTAACCTCTAACCACATATTGATTAGGGATCATATTAAATTGTTCTTTATAATCCTCAATAAACGCTTCAGTCATCATATCGTCGTACTGTTTATCTACTGAAGGATAATGAAAATTAAGTCGACCTAAATGCTCATTATCTACCACATCATCTTCAAAACCGCTGTTTCTATTGGTAGTGAATAATTTAATTTGATGCTCTCTCGCCAATCGATTTAATGCTGAAGTTGTACTACTTATCAAACCGATATTTGAAGACTCCAGGATTACCCAGTTTTCCTGGGTTTTAGAAAGTACTCCCTTTATTTTTTCAGCACTTAAGTAAGCTTCAGAAGGAAGTATTACCTTGGAATTTGGCAAAATTTGAGTGAGTTCGTTCTTTTCCTGGTTTTTAGCAGCATCAGCAATAATAATTACATTTTTACCCATTGCGTTTTTCTCCAGGTAATCAAACATCGCATTTTTCAGGATCTCATCGGTAGGACGGGATTGAAAAAGATTTTGATAAGATCTCATTTCTCGGTTAGATAAGGGGCTTATCACCGGAACATTATATTGAGCTAATCTTGCAGCCGCGGCTTCTGTAGTGTTTTGCAACAAAGGCCCAATAACCGCATCTACGCTACTAAAATCGTTTGAGTTTATAATATTGGTAACTTCCTGAACATTTCTGCGGGTATCGTAAGTTTTTAATTGGGTAGAAATCCCCAAGCTTTTCGCCTTTTCTACCGCCATTTTTACCCCGCTATAAAAATCTAAAGAAATTCGCAATACGCGATCATCTAAAATAGCGTCCTTATAGCTGGAAATAGAATCCTGATCTATCTGGCTAAGATTATAAGGCAATAATACCACGAGCTCTTTCGTATTGAAATTGCTTAATTTATTTGATAGATCTAATTTCTTATTAGCATTTTCATTTTCAGCCTCACTTGCAAGGTCTTCAGTTTCTCCAGGTAAGTTGTCTTCATCATCGGTATTAGGAACTTTTAGAACCATTCCTATTTTGAGTCCATCTTCTAAAGCAGGGTTTAAAGACATTAAAGAATCCTGTGAAACATCAAATTTTCTGGAAAGACCAAATAATGTTTCTTTAGGTTTTACCTCATAAAATTCAAAAACCTCATCGGTTAGAATTACCGGTTCATCTAAAACATCGGTACCTACACGTATCATTACCCCAGGCTTCAACACATCTACCTTTGGGTTCAATTCTTCCAGCTCTTTTACCGTAATCCCATATTTACGAGCTATCCCGTATTTGGTTTCCTTTGGTAAAATTACGTGCTCACGAGTTTCCGAAATTTCTTGATTGACAGCTTTAGGAATATCAAGCTCTCTGGAAGAAGCTAATTCGGTATTCCCTGCAGCTTTTTTTCGCTGCGGAATTAAGATCTCTTCACCCCGCTTTAACTCTTCAGAATAAAGATGCTTGTTAAACCTTTTAATCTCATCAATTTCAACATTATAATCCTTGGAAAGTCTATATAAAGTTTCTTTTCGCTTTACCGTATGAGTGATAAACTGAATATCTTCAGTTTCAGTTGAAGTTTCTTTTTTCTGTTGACTTAACGGGATCACTAATTTTGAAGATACCTCTAGATTCCCTTTAGCATCGGGATTGTATTTATAGATCGCTTCTTCTGAAATATTATAAGCTTTAGCGATGCTGTAAACAGTTTCCCCGGCTTCTACGGTATGGTATTTAAATTCCTGGGCTGATGCCGAAAGAGTAGACAGCTGAAATAAAAAACAAACTATTAAAAGGTATTTCATATTTATTGGTTTAATCTCTCAAAGAGAGTTTAATTAAGCTCAAATTTTATTCCCATTCTATAGTAGCCGGTGGTTTTGAGCTTATATCATACACTACTCTATTAACGCCTTTAACCCGATTTATTATAGTATTCGAGGTTTTTTGCAAAAATTCGTAAGGTAAATTCACCCAGTCTGCCGTCATTCCATCGGTAGATTCTACGGCTCTTAGGGCAACTACTTTCTCATAAGTACGCTCATCTCCCATAACTCCTACAGAACTTACCGGCAGCAATATAGCGCCGGCCTGCCATACTTTATCATACAACATCCAGTCTCTTAATCCCTGGATAAAAATATGATCTACTTCCTGCAAAATACGAACTTTTTCGGCGGTAATATCTCCCAGAATTCTAATAGCAAGTCCTGGTCCTGGAAATGGATGTCTACCTAACAGCTCATCATCAATTCCCATTTCGGCGCCTACTCTTCGCACTTCATCTTTAAAGAGCATTTTTAAAGGCTCTACGATCTTTAATTTCATAAAATCTGGCAATCCACCAACATTATGGTGCGACTTTATGGTTGCAGAAGGACCTCCGTTTACCGAAACCGATTCAATAACATCGGGATAGATAGTTCCCTGTGCCAGCCAGGTTACGTCCTTTATTTTATGCGCCTCGTCATCAAAAACTTCAATAAACGCATTTCCAATAGCTTTTCGTTTTTCTTCGGGATCACTTACTCCTGAAAGGGCATCCAGAAATCGTGCCGAAGCATCAACTCCTTTAACGTTTAGCCCCATATCTTTATACTGATCTAAAACGCTTTCAAATTCTCCTTTACGAAGCAAACCGTTATTTACAAAGATGCAATACAGGTTTTTCCCGATAGCTTTATGCAATAAAACCGCAGCAACACTAGAATCTACGCCACCACTTAAACCTAAGACTACTTTATCGTCTCCTATTTTCTCCTTTAATTCTGAAACTGTTAGATCAACAAATTTACCCGGTGTCCAGGTTTGTGCTACATCGGCAATTTTCACTAAAAAGTTTTCCAGCAATTGTTTCCCATCGGTAGAGTGATAAACTTCAGGGTGAAATTGTATCCCATAAGTTTGTTCTCCCTCAATTCGGTAAGCGGCATTCAAAACATCTGTAGTACTGGCAATTCTCACGCTGTTTGCCGGCAATTCTTTTATGGTATCACTATGGCTCATCCAAACCTGTGAGTTTTCCATAATCCCGTCAAACAAGGTTTCGCCATCTTTTATTACTGAAAGATTTGCTCTTCCATACTCACGAGTTTCTGAAGCTTCTACTTTTCCACCGTGAAAATGGGCAAAATACTGCGCTCCATAACATACTGCCAGGATTGGTAGTTTCCCACGAATCTTAGAAAGATCTGGGTGCGGAGCATCTTCTCCACGAACTGAAAACGGACTCCCCGAAAGGATCACCGCTTTAAAGCTTGAAATATCGTCTGGAATTTTGTTAAATGGAACAATTTCGCAGTAAATATTGAGTTCTCTCACACGCCTTGCAATCAGTTGCGTGTACTGCGAGCCGAAGTCTAAAATGAGTACGTTTTTTTGCATAGGCAAAAGTAAGAATTTGAGACAAAAATAAAATAGCCAACCGATTTATTTTCTATCTTTATTACAAACCCTCAATTTCACAAAATGAAATATATAAGTGCCATAATTTTTGCTATTGCAATTGTGATTGCTGCCTGGTTCCTGGGAGAATCTTATGTGAGCAGGGCGAATCCCGATGGAGTTATTTCGGTAACCGGTTCCGGAAGTGAAAATTTCACCTCTGACCTAATTGTTTGGGAAGGTCGTTTTAGCCGAATGAGCCCCAATTTAGAAGAAGCATACAACAACTTGAATTCTGATAAAGAAACAGTAAGAACTTACCTTATAGAAAAAGGAATTAAAGAAGATAATATTGTTTTTAATTCGGTGCAAACATCAGAGCAGCGAGAAAATCAATACCAAAATGGAAATTATGTGGGTAGCATCTTCCAGGGATACCAGCTTACTCAGAATGTAAAAATTGAATCTGCAGATGTAGAGCTTGTAGAAGAAGTTTCTCGTGAGATCACTGAACTTCTTAACAAAGGGGTACAGTTTAATTCTACCCCGCCTAGATATTATTACACCAAACTCGCCGATCTTAAAATTGAAATGATCTCTAAAGCTACTGAGGATGCCCGATTAAGAGCGGAGAAAATTGCTGAAAATAGTGGAGGAAGTTTAGGGGAATTAAAAAATGCCAATATGGGCGTTTTCCAGATCACCGGACAGAATAGCGGAGAGGATTATTCCTGGAGTGGCGCTTACAACACCGGCGATAAGAAAAAAACCGCATCTATTACGATGCGGTTAAATTATGAGATTGATTGAAAGTTAAAACCTCAAAGGTTTTAAAAACCTGTGAGGTCTCTTTACTTCTAATCCATGGTATCCAAAATCATATCAATATCTTCTTCGGTAGTATCAGGGTTGATAAAACAAAAACGAACTACGGTTTCTTTTTTCCAGGTAGTTGGTGTTACCAACGCCAGGCCTTCCCGATGATTTTTATACGTCCAGTCTCTATATTCTTCCGGACTCCATCCTTTTCTTCGGAATAGAACCACCGATAAACTTGACGGTCTAACCAACTCCAGGTTATCCCGTTCTTCAATTTTTTTAGCTGCCTTTTTTGCAAGTTCAATTCCGGTCTCAATGGCCTGTTGATATTTATTCGTGCCATGCATTGCTAAAGAAAACCAAAGCGGCATTCCTCTAATTCTTCTGGTTAATTGAATTTGATAATCAGCCGGGTTAAAGCCTTCGGCGCCATCGTCTTTAAAAATTTCAAGATAGGCGCCTTTTTGAGAATGTGCATTTTTTGCCAATTCAAGGTCTTTATATATAACCGCTCCACAATCGTAAGGAGAAAACAACCACTTATGCGGATCTATCGTAATACTATCGGCTCGTTCCACTCCATTAAACAAGTGTCTTACCGAAGGAGCGGCCAAGGCACCACCACCGTATGCACAATCTACGTGAAACCATACATTTTCCTTTTCGCAAACGTCGGCAATGGTATCTAATTGGTCTATAATACCTGCATTTGTGGTTCCACCGGTAGCGACTACTGCAAAAAGACGATTTCGGTCTTTTTCTTCCAATTCATTAATTGCATTTTGCAGTTCGCGGCCGGTAAGATTTTCTTCTTCACAATCTATCATAACTACATCGGCATCAATCACCTTTGCCATGGCCTGTATAGAACTATGTGCCCCGTGAGAAGTAAGCATCAAAGCTTTTTTTCCTACATTCTGGCTGTCTTTTGAACGCCACGCTTCTCTTGCCGCCACCATAGCTGATAGGTTTGCCGCGGTACCACCGCTGGTAAAAACGCCAAAAGCGCCTTCGGGTAAACCGGTAAGCGAAACCAGCCATTTCATCGCCTGGTTTTCACAAAAAATTCCCCCGGCACCTTCCATCCAATATGCTCCATGAATACTGGAAGCCGATGTCACTAAGTCGAACATAATCGCTGCGCGTGTTGGTGCAGCGGGTACAAAAGCTAAATGTCTTGGGTGATCTATGGGCACCGTCGCTTTAACTAAAACGTCACGAAAAAGTTGAAAAGCGTTCTCTCCCCCGATTCCCTCTGGGGTTACGGTTTGGCCCACAATTCTAAATAATTCTTCTTCGTTTTTTGGGGCTCCCATTTCGGGAGTAATATTAGAGATACGGTCTATGGTATATTTCATAACGTCTAACGTCATTTCTACCAGGTCCATATCTATGGTATGCATTTTATTCTTTTCCAAAGGTCAAAATTTTAAATTCCGCTTGCAGCGGGTCTAATTCTTTTAATAATACTGAAATCAATTCGGGGCCGTATTCTGCATAAATTTCCGAAAAATTGGTCTGGCGCTCTTGTAATCCTTTATTCGGAAAGAGTTCATTTTGAAGCGCTGCAATTCTACTTACCTCATCTTCCAGTTTTCGTTTTTGTGCTTTTAAAAGACGTTTTTCAAGATTATCAAGGCCTTTTAATTGTTTTACTTCCTGTGCTTTTACCGCGCCAAGAAAAGATTTATCGGTTTTCTCTGCCAGTTCATACATCTGCTGAAATTGTTCTACCAAATGTTCTTTCTGTTCAGAAAAATCAATATCAATATTTGAAATTTGCCGTACTTTCCTATTGATAAGTTCGTGCTGTTTCAAAAATAATTCTTTGTTTGAAATATTTAATTTTCTTCGCTTTTCATCCAGTTTTGCTGATTGGATCAAAGCCGAATTCCGAAGCAATAAAACCGGAAAAACAACATTTTCAGCTTTAAAATATTCTTTTAACTCCAACCAGTATGCGAGCTCTCCGCCACCGCCTATATAACAAAGATTAGGCAAAATCACTTCCTGGTATAAAGGACGAAGCATCACATTTGGACTAAATCTCTCGGGAAATTCCTTTAATTCCTTCAGGATTTCATCTTTACTCCATTGTATTTCAGTCTCGTGTACAAAATATTCGCCGTCTCTTTCAATAATTCGTTCACGTAAACCATCGTTTAAATAAAACAGATTGATTTCTCTTGGATTCACCTGAACATTATACCCAAGATCATTCAACTTCTCGGCAGTTTGCGTGGTAGTTTTATGAGAAACTTGTTCTAAAAGTTCATTTTCAGCATAAGGGATAAAAAGCTTTTTGAGTTCTGTTTGCTGCGCATCCAGTATCACCAAACCTTCTTCCTTGAAAAGTTCGTTGGCGAGATATAAAGTTGCATCGGCAAGATTATCGTGCTGCAGGTAAGATTTTTTAAATAATTCCTTTAAAAAATCGGCATCCTTCCCGCCACCAATTTCAGCTGAAAAAAGTTTAAAAACATCTTCCAGGCCATCGGTAGATAAATTTCCTACGGCATCATTTTCAGCATTTTTAGGTGCATTTGCCCATTGAAACTTCTTCCCGTTTAAATTAAAAAAATTGATCTCCTCAAAATCGTGATCTTCGGTGGCCATCCAGTACACCGGCACGAAATTATTTTCAGGATATTTTTCCTTTAATTTTCGGCTAAGGTTAATTGTGGAAACAATTTTATATAAAAAATAAAGCGGACCGGTAAATAAATTAAGTTGATGACCGGTTACCACAGTAAAGTTTTTTTCCTCTGCCAGTGCATCAATATTTCTTTGTGTGGCTTCTGAAACTTCCAATCCAGAATATTGCTCTTTTAAAGCTTTCACCAGGATTTCTCGATTTTTTAGCGGAAAAGAAGACTTTTCATCTATTTGCGCTTTAAAATTCTCCAGGTTTGGAAAACGATTATAGAAAGTTTTTAGCTCCTCTTTTTCATCGAGATAATCTAAAATAAGCTCGTTAAAATAATTGGTTTCTTTGTACGGAATACACTCGGTTGGCATTAGCAATTTTTTGGATGGTAAAGATACCGAAGTTAAGAATTTTATTCGCTAATTTTTAGTTAATTTGGCGCTATATACTGTTTTTACTCGATTATTGGTAGTTTATAATCAAACGTCAAGCTGAACTTGTTTTCAGCTTCTAACATGTTTCAAAATCTAAAGCCTTAGACCCTGAAATAAATTCAGGGTGACGTAATTAGAAATTAGAATTCTTATTCAACATTAAAATCAATCAATGAAATCAACTTTACTCGCTGTCGTCTTTCTATTTTTAGGTTTACAAATCAATGCACAATTACAAAGTCCGGAAGAATTCCTGGGATATGAAATTGGGGAGCAATTCTCCCGTCACGCGGATGTTGTGAATTACTTTGAACAGGTAGCTAAAAATTCTCCGCTGGTACAATATCATACCTACGGAAAAACCAACGAAAGGCGCCCACTTACCTATGCGGTGATTTCTTCGGAAGAAAATTTACAAAACCTGGAAGAAATTAGAAAAAATCATCTTGGAAACACCGGAATAACAGCATCTGAAGCCGATGCCGATAAAGCTATCGTTTGGTTAAGCTACAATGTGCACGGCAATGAAGCTTCCAGTACCGAAGCAGCCATGAAAACTTTATATGCCTTGATCACCGAAAAACAGGATTGGCTGGAAAATACCGTGGTGATCATAGACCCCTGCGTTAATCCCGATGGTCGTGATCGTTACGCCAATTGGTACAACCAGGTAAAGGCAGAGCCTTACAATCCTTTGCAAGTGGCAGCTGAGCATCACGAACCCTGGCCGGGCGGAAGACCAAACCATTATTTATTTGATCTTAACCGAGATTGGGCCTGGGCCACCCAGGTGGAAACCCAGCAACGTCTTAAAATTTACAACCAGTGGATGCCACATATTCACGTAGATTTTCATGAACAGGGCATCAATGAGCCTTATTATTTTGCCCCGGCAGCAGAACCATTTCACGAGATCATCACGCCTTTGCAAAGGGAATTTCAAACTGAAATTGGAAAAAATCACGCTGAATATTTTGATGCGGAAGGTTGGCTGTTTTTTACCAAAGAACGTTTCGATTTACTGTACCCAAGTTACGGAGATACTTATCCAACTTATATGGGCGCCATTGGGATGACCTACGAGCAAGCTGGTCACGGCCGTGCCGGATTGGGAATTAATACCGATGAAGGTTACGAACTCACTTTAAAAGATCGGGTAGCGCATCACCACACCACCGGGCTTTCAACCGTGGAAGTAGCCAGTAGAAATACGGAAACTCTAAATACAGAATTCAAAAAGTATTTTGATAATGAAGATCTGGAATATAAATCTTTCGCGGTAAAGGGAAATGCAGATAAAATTGCTTCGCTAAAAGAATTGCTGGATAAGCACGAAATTAAGTATCAAAATGCAGCAGCCGGAAGGTTAAAAGGCTTTAATTATTCCGAAGGTAAAAGAGGAAATTTTAATGCTGACGAAAATACTTTGGTGATCAATACGAACCAGCCGAAAGGTAAAATGGTAAAGGTGCTTTTTGAACCTTCCACTACCCTAACCGATTCTCTAACCTATGATATTACTGCCTGGAGTTTACCTTATGCTTATGGATTGGAAGCAGTAGCGAGCACACGCGAAGTTTCTTCAGAAGAAAATTCTACAAATACTGACATTACAAATACACCAAATCCTTCAGGAGCTGGTTATGTTTCAAAATGGAACGCCTTGCAGGACGCCCAATTTTTAGCCGAATTGTTAAAGGAAAATATTAAGGTGCGTTTTACTGAAATTCCTTTTACCAGCGAAGGAAAGAAATTTGATCGGGGAAGTTTGATCATTACAAAAAGTGATAATAAAACCAAAGAAGACTTCAACAACACTGTAGTTAAAATTGCTATTAAACATCAAAGACAACTTGTCGCGGCAAACACAAGTTTTGCCGGTAGCGGACCCGATTTTGGATCTCCTGAGGTAAAACTTATCAATCCGCCAAAAGTTGCGGTTTTAAAAGGCGAAGGCACTTCTTCTTTAAATTATGGCGAGATCTGGTACTTTTTCGAACAGGACCTTAATTATCCGCTAACCTCTTTAAATACTGACTATTTTAAAAATATTGACCTTGCACAATTTGATGTCCTCATAATGCCGGAAGGTTATTATTCCAGTGTTTTAGATGAAGATACCTTGAAAAAAATAAAGGACTGGGTGAGCAATGGCGGAAAACTTATCGCTATTGGTAGCGCTGTAGGCACCTTTGCCGGAAAAGATGGTTTTAATCTTGAAGAAAACAAATCAGAAGCTAAAGATTCTACGGCTACAGAGAATTTAATTCCGTATGCACAAAGAGAGCGGGAAGCGGCGAAAGATATGATTACAGGGAGCATTATAAAAACCAAATTAGATAATACACATCCTATGGCTTTTGGCTACGGCGCCACTTATTTGAGTTTAAAATTAAGCAGTGACAGCTACAAATTCCTGGATAAAGGCTTTAATGTTTCCTACGTTCAAAAACCGGAAATAGTTGCAGGTTTTGCAGGAAGTTCAGCTATAAAAAATCTGGAAAATTCGCTGATCTTCGGAGAAGAAAGAATGGGAAGCGGAAGTATTATTTATATGGTAGATAATCCTTTGTTCCGTGCATTTTGGGAGAATGGTAAATTGTTCTTCGCAAACTCAGTTTTCTTTGTGAATAATAACAAATTCAGCTTATAGAAGTCTATAAATTTATTGCCACGAATTTACGAATAATCTTTGTTGGTGCATTCGTGGCTTTTTTTAGCTCTAGATTGCCACGTCCCGCTATCGCAGTCCTTGCGATGACACAAATGATTTATTCTGAAATAATCGAAATAAACACTAATTTTGGGTAGCTAAAACTTCATCTTAATGAAATTCAGAATTATACTTTTACTGCTTTGCAGCTTTGCGCTTTCCTCAACTATTCAAGCCCAGGAATCAACCGAATTCAATGTAGATTTTGAAACTTTTACTCTGGAAAACGGCTTAAATGTTATTTTTCATATCGATAAATCAGATCCCGTAGTGGCTGTAGCTTTAACGGCTCACGTGGGTTCTGCCCGGGAGAAAGAAGGTCGAACCGGTTTCGCACACCTTTTTGAACATTTGCTTTTCTTAGAATCTGAAAACCTTGGAAAAGGCGGACTTGATAAACTGAGTGCAAGAATTGGCGGTTCTGGCGCCAATGGTTCTACCAGCCGGGATCGTACCAATTATTTTCAAACCGTACCAAAAGACGCTCTGGAAAAAATGATCTGGGCTGAAGCCGATAAACTTGGTTATTTTATAAATACTGTTACCGAACCTGTGCTTGCAAAAGAAAAGCAAGTAGTAAAAAATGAAAAAAGACAGGGCGTAGATAACCGTCCTTATGGCCATACCATGTATGTATTGGATAAAAACCTATATCCTGAAGATCATCCTTACAACTGGCAGGTAATTGGTTCTTTAGAAGACCTACAAAATGCAACCCTGCAAGACGTAAAGGATTTTTATAACCGCTGGTATGTTCCAAACAATGTAACGCTTACCATCGCCGGAGATTTTGACAGGGAACAGGCAAAGGAGTGGGTTCATAAATATTTTGATGAAATTCCACGTGGTCCGGAGGTAGCTCGCCAGGAAAAACAAATGGTAGAGTTGGATGAAACCAAAAAACTGTATTACGAAGATAATTTCGCCAGGCTACCAGAACTAACCATCGCCTGGCCTAGCGTTTATTCTTATCACGAAGATTCTTATGCGCTAGAAGTTTTAGCAAATTATTTAAGTGACGGAAAAAACGCTCCCCTGTATCAACACCTGGTTGCAGAAAAAGAACTTACAGATCGCGTACAAATGTTTAATTATACTTCAGAATTAGCGGGACAACTAATGCTTCAGGTTACCGCTTATAACAAAGTTGATTTAGATGCTGTGGAAGATGCAGTTTTTGAAACCTTTAAAAAGTTTGAGGCCGAAGGTATTCCGGAGAGCGACTTAGAACGTATTAAAGCGCAGCAGGAAACCAATTTTTACAATAGCCTTTCCAGCGTTCTGGGAAAAGGTTTCCAACTGGCTCAATATCAAATTTTCGCTAACGACCCGAATTATATTAATAAAGACGTAGAAAAAATACTGGCTGTTACTGCAGAAGATGTTATACGTGTTTACAGGGAATATATTAAAGACCAGCATTTTGTAGCTACAAGCTTTGTACCGCAAGGTCAAACCGAACTTGCCCTGAAAAACTCTGAAGAAGCTGAAGTTATAGAAGAAAAAATAGTTGAGAATGCCGAAGAAGAAATTAATGCTTCCGCAGATGCTTCCTACGAAAAAACTGCTTCAAGTTTTGACCGTAGTATAGAACCACCCTATAGCAGCACCCCGGAATTGAACGCACCTGATATATGGAAAAAAACACTTCCATCCGGACTTAAACTCTACGGAATTACCAATAATGAAGTTCCTTTAGTAAAATTTAGCCTGGAAATGCAGGGAGGCTTATTGCTTGAAAGTCCAGATAAAGTTGGAGTTTCTAATCTTTTAGCCAATTTAATGACTAAAGGCACTAAAAATAAAACTCCTAAAGAACTGGAGGAAGCCATTCAGTTATTAGGCGCAGATATTCAAGTAAATGCTCAGGATGAAAAAATGGTTTTAAGCGGAAGCACACTTGCTAAAAACTATGCAAAAACTATAGACCTAGTGCAGGAGGTCTTACTGGAACCTCGATGGGACTCTACCGAATTTAAGCTTATAAAACAACAGGCACTTAGCCGAATTCAAAGGCAGGAAGCCGATCCTAATAGCATTGCAAATAACGAATTTAGAAAGCTTATTTATGGCGAAAATCATATTTTAGGAAAAAATAATTTAGGAACCGAAGCTTCGGTAAAGGCCATTACTTTAGAAGATCTAAAAGATTATTATTCCCAAAATCTTTCTCCAAAACGCAGTGTTTTTCACGTAGCCGGTGCTATTGAAAAAGAGGAAGCGGTAAAAGGAATTCGTGGTCTCTCGGTTGCCTGGCCACCTAAATCGGTTAAAATGCCGGAAGTTGCTCAACCTCAGCTTCCGGAGAAATCGCAGATTTACTTTTATGATGTACCCGGCGCAAAACAATCGGTTATAAGATTTGGGGCTCCTGCCCTGGCCGCTACCGATGATGATTTTTATGCAGCTGAAGTTATGAATTACCGTTTGGGAGGCGGAGGCTTTGCCTCGCAGCTCACCCAGGAATTACGAGAAGGAAAAGGTTACACCTACGGTATTCGCTCTGGCTTTGATGCAGGAAAAAATAAAGGTGCATTTTTAATTTCCAGCGGAGTAAGAACTAATATTACTTACGATGCCGTAAAACTAATTAAAGAAATTATTGAAGATTATCCTTCTAGTTTTGATGGTGAAGATATGGAAGTTACCCGCGGATTTATGATAAAGAGTAACGCCAGGAAGTTCGAAACTTTAAACTCTAAGTTAGATATGCTTAGCGAAATAAGCACTTTTGGCCGCGATGCAAATTTTATAAAGCAACGTGAAAAAACAGTAAACGAGCTTACCGTTTTGGATATTCGCGAACTAGCAGAGAAATATATCAACCCTGAAAAAATGTATTTTTTAATTGTAGGCGATGCCGAAACCCAAATGGATAAATTAGAAGAGCTTGGTTTAGGAAAACCTGTTTTATTAAATAATTCTAAAGAATAGTGATCACTTCTTCTTTGTTACTCGTTTTAGGCCTGGTAATTTTAATTTTTGGAGCCAATTATATGGTTGATGGCGCCTCTGCCCTGGCCAAAAAATTCAATATTTCAAATCTTGCTATCGGTCTAACCATCGTAGCTTTTGGAACTTCAGCGCCAGAATTGGTGGTGAATAGTTTTGCCGCCGCCGATGGATATTCTGACATTGTTTTTGGAAACGTGATTGGCAGTAATAACTTCAACCTTTTTATTATTCTCGGAATTACCGGCCTTATAACGCCGCTAGCAGTGCAATCCAGCACTGCCTGGAAAGAGATCCCTATTTCGCTACTTGCGGTGGTCATTCTCTTTATGATGGTTAACGACCAAATTATTTCTCCCGGTCAAACAAGTCTTTTAAGCAATTTTGACGGATTTATTTTACTCTTTTGCTTCCTGGCATTTCTATTTTATGTCTACAACCAACTTAAAAATGATGACATAGCTGAAGAAGATAATATTAAACTTCTTTCGCCTTTAAAAACAACAATTTTTATAATTGGAGGCCTCGCCGGACTCGTTTTGGGCGGACAATTGGTGGTGAATAACGCCATAGATATTGCCGAAAATATGGGAATTAGTCAGAAAATTATTGGGCTTACGGTTGTTGCTGCAGGTACTTCTCTACCCGAATTGGCAACCTCTATTGTGGCCGCAACTAAGAAAAATGCCGATATAGCTGTAGGAAATATTATTGGCTCTAATATTTTCAATATTTTCCTTATTCTTTCTACAGTCTCTCTAATAAAACCCATTGATTTTAACCTGAATTTCAACCAGGATCTTTATATACTGGCCGGAGGTACACTTTTCTTGCTTTTAGCAATGTTCACCGGAAAACGGAAGCGTTTAGATCGCTGGGAAGCCTTAATTCTACTGGTGTTTTACTTAGGCTACACCACCTATTTAGTGATGCAGGAATTGTAAATAAAGATTTGACTGAAGTGTAAAATCTCACAGGCTTTAAAAACCTGGGAGGTCTAAATCAGAAGTTTTAACTCATTTAACCAATTCAAAAATCAACTATTTTTTATGAATTTTTTCTCATTTCCGAAAGTTTAATTCAATTAGTTTAGCGGAATGAAAAAGATATTTTTACTCCCCGTGTTAGCATTATTGCTTAGTTGTACTAACGAAGCTGAAAAGGAAAAAACAAAATTACGAATAGACAATCTTGAAGCTGATGTTACTGAACTTAAGATTGAAAAAGACTCACTGGAAAAAGAATTGCAATTACTAAAAAGTAGAAACCCAGTAGTTTTTAGCAAAGATTTTGATTCCCTGGAAAACCCGGAAGTTTACATAGTGGAATCCCTGGAAAGAAATTCCCAGCTTATTCCCGAAAAATCTGTCTTAGGAGGTACAATGCGATTTGTAGATTCTGAAATTCTAAACGAAAGATTTATCTGGGCTGCTTATGAGGACGGGCACGTAGCCGGCGAAGCAATTTTTCAATATAAATTAAACGAAGCCGATAGCGTTGACTTTAAACTAATTTCGAAAATTAAAAATTAGGCAACGGCTGGATTTGCAAATTTCTCTCGAAGTAAGTCCAGATCTTCTCCAGTAAACCCTTTTAATTCAACCATATCTCCAGTTGCCCTGGGTGCCTTTATAATCAGGTTATAATTGCTTAAATGGATATTTACCTCTGGGTTAAAATAATAGGCCTTTGGTTTTTGATGTAATCTGGCAACGATCAGTTTTTCTTCGTCCCAGGCGATATATTCGGTGTTTCTATCTTTTTGTTTATAAGCAAGCCAGGCATATAAAATACCTGATATTCCATATAAGGTCGACACTAAATATCGCCCTGAATCAGAATTCAAGTAAAAAGCGAAGCCCATTGACAGCCAGAAAAATGCAAAGATATAATTGAGGTTCCTTTTAAAGAAGCTGGTCTTTTTTATAATTTTTTGCATCTCAGGCGGTAGCTAAATTTTGCTCGGGAGTTAATTCGGTTTTTAGTTTTTCTATATCGGCTTCGGTATAGCCTTTCAGCTCGACCATAGTTCCACCTGCAGGTCCCGACTTTATGGTCAGGTTGGTGGCTGAAACTTTTATACCATCAATCCTCTCCCAACTATAAAATCTAGTGCTCTGTTGCCATTCGCTAATTTCTATTTTTTCATCATCCCAACGGATAAATTCTAATGGCAGGTCTTTTTTGAAATAACCAACCACGGCATAAACGAGTCCGATGATTGTATAGCCATAAGCCATAACATCGTAAGTTTTGACTATTAACATAGTAATCCCAAAAAACAACCAAATCCCTCCCATAATGAAGAAGTAGTTTCTTCGGAAAAAAGTGACTTTTTTAGAAATTTGCGGCATAGGTTTTAGAATATAGAGGTAAGATAATAAATTTTTTAAAGTTTATATGGAGCTTTTAGCCAGCAAGATGCCTCCTTTTCTTCCATTCCTTCGATAATTTTGTCACTTCGAGTGGTTTTGAAAACCGGGAGGTTTTCGAAAGTGTATCGAGAAGTTCTCGATATGGTTTTTACGGCTGTCGCCTTAAAAACCTACTCGAACTGACGTAACACCTTGTAGAAAATAAAACTATGAAGTTGAAATAGCTCGTCACTTCGAGTGAGCCCGATGATAATCGGGCTTGTATCGAGAAGTGGTAATAGTTCTCATCAACTGTTCTCAATATGATTTTTTCGACTACCGTCTCAAAAACCTACTCGAACTAACGTGAGAATTTAGTAACTTATTATTCCTTTAATAACTGCATAATGAGAGTCAGCTTTGTATATATCCTGGAATGTGCTGATAACACCTATTATACTGGAGTTACCTCTAACCTTGAAAAAAGAATGATTGAGCATCAAGGCGGAGCTCATCCTGAGAGATATACCGCTAAAAGAAGACCTTTAAAACTGGTGTTTTTCGCGGAATTTACAGATATTAATTTTGCAATAATTCGAGAAAAACAAATTAAAAAATGGTCTCGAGCTAAAAAGAAAGCTTTAATAAATGGGAGGTTTGAAGACTTACCGAATCTGGCTAAGAAAAACTTCAGTTAGTTCTCGATATGCTTTCTACGGCTACCGCCTTAGAAACCTACTCGAACTGACGGAGCACCTTGTAGAAAATAAAAATATGAAACTGAAATAGCGCGTCACTTCGAGTGAGCCCGATGATAATCGGGATTGTATCGAGAAGTGGTAATAGTACTCATCAACTGTTCTCGATACAGTTTTCTTCGGCTACCGCCTCAAAAACCTACTCGAACTGACGAAACACCCTGTAAAATGAAAAAATTTTAAGCTCAAATAGCTCGTCACTTCGAGTGAGCCCGATGGTAATCGGGATCGTATCGAGAAGTGTTGTGGGACTTCGGTAGCTGTTCTCGATATGGTTTCTTTGGCTACCGCCTTAGAAACCTACTCGAACTGACGACATACTATAAATAGGAAATAATTCATAATTTAAAAGAATGAAACAAGCTTTACGCTACTTCTTTAAATTCCTTTTGATCCTATTGGCTCCACCTATAATTTACCTGGTTTTAGCACTAATTGGATCAATAATTCCTGTGAATTCCAATCCTGAAACTAAGAACGCGGAAATTGATATTTATCTTTATAAACAAGATATGCATACCGATATTTTGCTACCGTTAAATTCAGAAATTATAAAGTGGGACAGGATTTTTAAACCGGAACATACGCTATCAAATCCTCAGAATTCGGAATTTATCGGGTTTGGATGGGGAGATCTTAATTTTTATAGAAATACCCCTCAATGGAAAGATCTAAAACTGGATGTGGCTTTTAAAGCGCTTCTTCTAAGATCACAAAGTGCATTACACACTCGCTTCTATGAAAAAATACCAAGTTCAGAAAACCTGGTAAAAATTTCGGTTTCAGAAGATCAATATAAAAAGCTAACTGAATATATTTTAGAAACTGTAGACGCAGAAAATAAGAGTAAAATTAAACCTGTTTCAGATCTACACTATTACCAGGATGATGCGTTCTATTTAGCTGAAACTTCTTTCCATCTTTTTAAAACCTGCAATACCTGGACAAATTCCGCATTAAAAGCTTCCGGACTTAGAGCCTGTTTATGGACGCCTTTTCCGCAGGGCATATTTTTTCAGTATAAGAATTGAAAGTTACCGGATTACGAACTTTATACCGTTTTAACCTTCAACTCTTTTCTTACCGGTTTTGGCGCTTCGTGAATCGGTTCAGCATATAAATCGAAATCGGCTGCATCGGTCACTTTTACTTCGTAAAATTCCCCTGTCTTTAGGTAAATTGAACTCGCATCGATTAGCACTTCGTTATCAACATCAGGCGAATCAAACTCGGTTCTACCTACAAAGTAGTTTCCTTCTTTTCTATCGATCACCACTTTAAAGATCTGACCAATTTTCTGTTGGTTTAGCTCCCAGGAGATCTGGCTCTGTATTTCCATAATCTGGTTGGCACGATCTTGTTTCACTTCCTGTGGCACATCGTCTTCCAAATTATAGGCGTGTGTATTTTCTTCGTGGGAATAAGTAAAGCAGCCTAAACGCTCAAAACGCATCTCCTCTACCCAATCTCTCATTTCCTCAAACTGCTCCTGGGTTTCTCCCGGATAACCTACAATAAGTGTGGTTCTAATGGCCATTTCAGGAACATATTTCCTGAAATCTTTTAGCAGTTTTGTAGTTTTTTCACTCGTAGTTCCGCGGCGCATAGATTTCAACAACTCAGTATTGATATGTTGCAACGGGATATCTATATAATTACAGATCTTTGGCTCACGCTTCATCACATCCAGCACATCCATTGGGAAACCGGTAGGAAATGCGTAATGTAAACGAATCCACTCAATGCCTTCAACCTTAGCAAGATTTTCAAGTAATTCGGCTAAATTTCTTTTCTTATAAAGATCAAGTCCGTAATAGGTTAGATCCTGTGCGATAAGAATTAATTCTTTTACGCCATTCGCGGCAAGATTTTTAGCTTCTGTAACCAAATCCTCGATTGGTGTCGATTTATGGCCACCACGCATTAGCGGAATAGCACAAAAAGAACAGGGCCTGTCACAACCCTCGGCAATTTTAAGGTAAGCGTAATTCTTTGGTGTGGTTGTTAGACGCTCACCAAGCAATTCGTGCTTATAATCGGCTTCTAGCGCTTTTAATAAACCCGGAAGTTCTGTAGTTCCAAAATACTGGTCTACATCAGGGATTTCTTTTTGAAGATCTGGTTTATAACGCTCGCTTAAACACCCGGTTACAAAAACTTTATCTACTTCTCCCTGTTGTTTCTGTTCTACAAACTCCAGGATGGTATTCACCGATTCTTCTTTGGCGTTGTCTATAAATCCGCAGGTATTAATTACCACAATATTGCCGTCCTGCTCGTGCACCACGTCTTTATTGTTGCCCTTAAGCTGTCCCATCAAAACCTCACTATCATACACATTCTTGCTGCAACCAAGGGTTACTACATTAATACGGTTCTTCTTTATCGACTTTGTCCTCATAATAATATTGTTTTCTAAAAGCTGCTCTAAAAACTTTTCTTTGTCAAGCTGTCCTGAAGCTTTGGGACGGAATGACGTTTTAAAAACTTTTTACAGTCTCTCAAAAGCGGGTGCAAAGATACAATCTATAATTTGAATTACAGCAGGTTAATACTTAAAGGAATAGCATAGAATATATTTCTCTTTGTTCTTTTTTGCATTGCCCAAAAAAGAACCAAAAAACGCTAGGCTTACTTTTCTCTCCTTGAAAACACTACGCTGATTGCCTATCTTGCGCATTGCAACCGCTGCGCTAGGCAATGCTCCTCTGCCCGCCGCTGACAATCAGCCCGGTTTTGCTACGGAAATAAAAGTAGGCCGTTATGGTTAAAATCACATTCAGTAATTTCAAAATATAGCAAAAAAACTATTTTGTATCTTCCCGAAACTAAAGCCTTAGCGCCAATATTTTTATCAATGAAAAATTCCCTCCTGCTCACTTCGCTATTCTTTTGTATGTTGAATTTAATAAACGCACAGCAACGTGTGGAGGAAATACCGCTGAAAATTGGGGTGATGCAAAGAGGAGCTCTAAACGCGATTACCGATGTTGAAGGTGTAAAAGTTGGACATACTACGTTGGTAAAAGGAGATTCGGTGCGTACCGGCGTGACGGCTATTCTTCCGCACGGTGGGAATATTTTTCAGCAGAAAGTACCCGCAGCGGTTTTTGTGGGAAATGGCTTCGGAAAACTGGCAGGAAGCACACAAATTAATGAACTGGGAAATCTGGAAACCCCGGTAATCCTTACCAACACTTTAAACGTTCCCACCGCGATGGATGCGGTGATAAAATATACGCTAAACCTGCCCGAAAATGAAAACGTGCGCTCGGTAAATGCCGTGGTTGGCGAAACTAACGACGGCTACTTAAACGATATTCGCGGGCAACACGTAAAGAACGCAGATGTAATTTCAGCGATTAAAAATGCGAAAACCGGAAAAGTGGCTGAAGGAAACGTTGGCGCCGGCACGGGTACCATCGCTTTTGGTTATAAAGGCGGGATTGGTACCGCTTCCCGAAAACTCCCCGAAAGCCTGGGCGGATATACTTTAGGCGTTTTAGTACAGAGTAATTTTGGTGGGGTTTTGCAAATTGCCGGCGTACCGGTGGGGCAAAAGCTGAGAAACTACAGTTTTAGCAATAATTTACTGAATAATGTAGACGGTTCCTGTATGATGGTAATCGCTACCGATGCACCTTTGAACAACCGAAACCTGGAACGCCTGGCTAAAAGAGCATTCCTGGGACTGGCAAAAACCGGCGGGATCGCTTCCAATGGCAGCGGCGATTATGTGATCGCTTTTTCTACCGCCAAAGGAATGAGAATTCCTTATAAAATAGTGACAAAAACCTTAACACAGGAAGTAGTGCCTAACGATTTAATGTCGCCGCTATTTATGGCAACCATCGAAGCTACCGAAGAAGCTATTTTAAATTCTTTATTTATGGCCGAAACCATCATAGGTTTTCAAGGCCGAACCATAAAAGCATTACCTAAAGAGGAAATTTTAAAATACTTAAAAGAAGCCGGGGTTTTAGAAGATTAGCGCTAAAGTTATTTTAATTATTACCTACTCATCCACAAAACTTCCTATTGTATTAATAAAAAAGTTCAAAGCCTGTTGGTAAATAGGCTAAAAATTACGGTTTCCCACAGTTTTAAGATTTGACAATAAATTACCTTTGAAAATCTAAGCATATCCCGGTTGGGTCTTGGTTAAATCTTTATTTTAGACCGGGTAAAAGGAGTTAGCTGCAAGCTTTTAAGAAAAATTCCAATAGTAAACATGAGTCTGAAAAATCCAATTTTAGAAATAGAACCGGGAAAACCCTTCGAAAATTGTAAACTAGAAAGAGAAAAATATTCAGATGTCTTAACTGATATAGTTAGCAATTATTATGATGGTTTTGTTCTAGCAATTAATAACAAATGGGGCGAAGGAAAAACGACCTTTGTAAAGATGTGGCAACAATCACTAATTGACAAAAACTTTCAAACGGTTTACTTTAATGCCTGGGAAAATGATTTTGAAGACAACCCACTAACAGCATTGATGGGTGAATTGAAAACTCTTACAAATAAAGAAACTAAACCTAAATTTGAGAAAGCTCTAAAAAATGCCTCAATTCTAACTACACATTTAGCACCCGTTTTAGCACAAGCATTAGTTGACAAATATATTGTAGATACGAAAGACATAAAAGATGTAATCGTAAATGCCACTAAGGGTTTAGCAGATATTTTCGAAAATGATGTAAATAATTACCAAAAGAAAAAAATAGGAATAACAACTTTCAAAAAAAGCTTAGCGAAATTTATTGCAGATACTAATGAAGGGAAACCTATAATATTCATAATTGATGAATTAGATAGATGTCGACCAAATTATGCAGTAAGTATATTAGAACAAATCAAACATTTTTTCTCTGTACCCAATATCGTATTTGTGCTTTCAATAGATAAAAAACAGTTAGGAAATGCTATTAGAGGAGTATATGGGAGTGATAGGATAAATTCTGATGAATATTTAAGAAGATTTATTGATGTAGAATACTCGATACCTAAACCTCCAAATGATTTATTCTACAAATACTTGATCGAAAAATTAAACTTTGATGAGTTTTTCCAATCACCAGAACGCAGTAAGTATAGAGAACTTATAGATGATAAAGAAAGATTTTTGAATACATGTAAGTTACTTTTTAATAATTCAGAAGTTGTTCTCCGCCAACAAGAACGTATATTAATTCTGTCAAGGTTATCGCTTCGCACCTATACTTTTAATAATTATGTTTATCCTTCAGTTTATTTAGTACTAATTTTCATTAAAACGCTAAAAGATGAATTTTACCAAAAAATAGTCAATAAAAAACTATCGTTTACAGATTTACAAAACGAATTATTTGATTTGTTCTCAGACTCAGTCACAGATAGAAATCGGAGAGAAATTATGTTTATTGAAGTTTACTTTTTAATGTTTTATAACAATTTCAAATATGAACATCATGAAAAACGAGAATTATATGAAAGAGGAGAAAGTTTTGATGACAAAGACAAAAAACTCCTTATACACTCAATGTTTGGAAAAGAATATGATCCAGATTTTTTATCTACTATAAGTCATATTGAAAGAGCAAATTATAATTCGAGTTCCTTCAGTTTAGAACACATTATCCGTAAAATAGATTTGCTAGATACACTTAAAGCGTAAAAGCAAGCAGCTAACAACGGTTCCTATGAAAAGCAATAATCGCTTCTCTCAAATTTAATATTTTATTTTCTCTTATCTCATTATGATGATGATTTTGTAGTGTTGAATTTGTTGACAAGCCTTTTCACTCCTCGAGTTGCTTGTCAATAATTCAATACTTAATAACCTGCCCGGGCTCCTATTTGTGGTCATTTGGTTTTGAAACGCCACCAGCATCGCTATGATTCCGGTTATATAATCCTGTCCACTTGCTAATAAAATGTGATCCACTATGGTCACCACCGTTGTTTTGTGGTACTGGATAAGTTTGTCTAGGGCTTGGTCATTTATATTATTTTCATGCTACCACTCCTATTTCATAAGGAGTTTCTGTTTTTATAACTGCTAAAGTCCGACTCAGTAATTTATGGGCCACCTTTATGATAATCTTCTTACTATCTTTTCCAACATGCTTACGGTAATAGGCCTGCATGATAGGATCTGTTCGTACAGCCTGCCAAGAGGCTTCTACAAAATAGGATCGCATTAAACGCTGAGCCCTGGGGGTCATCCCGGTAGTTCGAGAAGTAGCCCCACTCTGATAGATACCAGGTGCTATTCCAACATAACCAGCCAGATGCTTCAGGGTATTAAAACGTCGCAGGTCACCTAACTCGGCTAGAATACCAGCTGCTACGATACCTCCAATCCCAGGAACACTCTTTAGCAAATAATAATCCTTTTTATAATGGGTACGCGCGTAAGCTCTTATTTGATTAGAAATATGTCGGAATTCCTGATCCAGAAATCGAAAACTTCGAAGTTTACTAGCCAGACTCTCGTTAGCCGTCCCATGGGAGAATTCCTGAACTTCTAACCAAGTGCGAAAGGCATGGCTCCAGTGGTCGTTATCAAATTCCCGAGGAAGCTTTACCCCAAAGTACAAGAGTTGCATCTTGATCATGCTTTTAATACGTCGAAGATCTTTGCTCAGACTATAGCGTCTTCTAAATAAACTTCGAAAACATTCTCGCTCTTCCCCAACAATTTGGATACTCTCCAGACGACCATCTTTGAGTTCCCGGCTAATGAGCTGGGCATCGATACGATCGGTCTTAGTATACTGTTCTTTACCCTTACGATGGATATCTGCTGGATTTACTACCAGAGACTGCCATCCGTAAGATTCAAACTTCCGATGTGCGGCATAGCCAAAGCACCCTGCTTCGTAGGCAATACTAACCTGGTGATCCGGATAATGCTTTCGAACATATTTATAAAGGATCTCGCAATGTGGCTCCATACTGAAGGATTTACCTGAAAAAAGATCGGTACTACAATGAATCTTCCAGCTTGACTTGTGGATATCAAGGCCAATGAATAACTTTGGTAAGGCAGTAACTCGGGTTTCCATATCTTTAATGTTTTAGTGAATTTTAAAGATAACCGATTACTGCTTTTTCATTGATGCTAATCGCCAATAGACGGCAGCGTTAGAAGAAAATAATTAACTTGACCAACAAACCAATACTAAGCCGACAAATCCGCGTCCCTAACTCCGCCAACTGGCGATAATCGAAACCGTAGGCAGTAATGCCAGAAATTTTCACTAATCAACTATAACAGTTATGAAAAATTTTTTCTTATTAACAACCACATTATTGATTTGTATTTCAGTTAGCGGACAAGTTTCAGATACAATTAATAATGAAAATAAAAACATTAGATTATTCTGTAAAGCACAAGAATTAGAAAATGTACCTTACTTTTTTCTTGTGTTAGGTAAAAATGAGATTGAAATTGACAATGAGAAATTAGGTTTAATTGATTTAGGTTGGATAGAAAATCTAAATGTTTTGAATAAAGAAATAGCTATCAAAAAATTTGGATCAAAAGCTGAACACGGTGCCATTTCAATTAAAATAAAAGAACAAAATATTAAAGACCTTAAGGAAAAACTGAGGACTAAAAATAAGTAATTAGTACTGAGCCACGGCTGCCAACAGCGATCAATCGCCAATAAGCGGCACCATTAGTGAGAAAATAATTAACTTAACCAACAAACCAATATTAAGCCGACAAATCCGCGTCCCTACTCCCGTGACCTGCGATAGGTACTGTGTTATAAAACAAATATTTTTGATTAAAGTTTTAGGAAGAAGTCAATGCTAAATTGCTTCTATCCTGTGCAGCAAGGACTTCGGTTCTTGCTGTCTTTTTTTGTTCATATTCCG
>NZ_LLKN01000005.1 GCF_002900095.1 Salegentibacter mishustinae
TTACAGGCCCTGTCAATGAGGGTACTACTTTTTTTTCATAACTTTAAATATTATAATTAGAGATACTTAAAGGTAGTGAATAGTGATTTAGCGATCTCTTGAAGCTACCTTTAGGTTTAGTTCAACACCGTGTATAGCTCATTGCGGCTGAATTCCTAATCGGAATTCATTACAATTTGCTATCTTTCGGTTACGGCGGAAAAGTCCGTTGGACATTTTCCGCAACGAGCCATACACAAACACGTTAGCAAACAGTTCAAAATAAAAAATACAATTATGAAAATTAAGTACGAAAATAGTAGGTTGAAAAGTAATTTGGTTTACGGATCCTTTATGATAATCATAGGAATTTTTGCTGTTTCAATTAATTCAGATTCTATTTTTAATTATGCCTGGATTATTGTCGGACTTTTACAAGCTGGATCTTATTTTTACAATAAAAAAACATCAGTATTTAACAATCGATAATAACACTCTGACAAAACATTTTCCAATCCCCAAAAAAATAAATATCAATGAAATTAAAAAGGTGAGAAAATTTAAAAATTCCTACAAAGTTGAAACTAATAAAGGAAGAATAACAATCTTCAAAGACCTGGTTGAGAAGGATTCTTTAAGAAATTTGGATCATTTTTTTAATGGACTAAACTTAAAAGTCTGAAAACCGTTTGCTAACATTATATAAAAACCATCCTTAATTCAGTCTCAATTCGAAAGTCCGTGCTCGCTTGTTTAGCAGATTGTCCTGCGGACAATCACGCGCGCCAGCTCGCACAGTTTTTATACGGGACGTTACCCATTATTTTGAAAAAAACAATTGAAATACAAATAGGAAATGAACTACTGATCAATAAGCTCGGGGTGTTAATTGCAATTCTGGGAACTATAGCAGGCTTATTTATTATTGCGGTATTTGTTTCGGGGACATTATTACCAACTGAAATGAAATTTATTTATTTCGTGGAAGTAATAGGAAAGAATTGGTATATAGCAATGTTGATTTCAATTTTTAGTGTAATAATCGGAATTGAGATAAGCAAATTAAGGTTGTACTCAAAAACAAATTTGACATTAAAAGAAGGGAAAATAGAATTCATCAAAAAGGGACAATTGATTGAATTACCGCATTGGAAAATCAACAAAATATCTAAGAATAAAGGTTTCTTTTTCAAGCAAAACCGGATTAAAATAAAGACTACCACTTTCAAAGAATTTGATTTGAAAGCTGATAAATTTCTTTTTGAAAAATTGACAGAAATGTTTCCTTATAAAATCAGCACGGATAAAAAAACAATGGGTAACAAAATATAAAAACTATGCCTAGACCTGTTTCAATTCGAAACTCCGTGCTTGCTTGCTGCGCCTGATTTTCCTAACGGAAAATCACGCTTGCCAGCGCACAGTTTTTATATGGGACGTTGTGCATAATGTTGAAAAAACTGCTAACATTTATAATATTGATTTCTCAATTGTCATTTTCTCAAACGGAAAAAGATGATTACGAATTGTATTCTCTAATTTTAACCGAACAATTGGAATTAGGAATTGGAACGGAAAAAGATAAGATTGTATTTATTGAGCAGTTTATGGATGAATTTGATGGAACCTATCACATCTTCGACCACGAAAATGATTCAATCACCAAATCTGATTTGAGCTTGCTTTACAGTATGACCTCTAAAGACACGACGTTTTTAAAACGAGTAGTCAAAGAAAAAGAATTGAGAGAAGTTGTTGTTCAATTGACCTCGGATAAAACTGCCAATCCAAAAATTAAAGTGGATTTATTACGCACATCATCAATCGAAATTGAGACGATACCGAATAAAAAATACAACTCATATTTTAAGAAATTGAGATTGATAAATAGAGGCTGGAACGGAATAGAAAGAAAATACGGTACCAATAAAGTGGTTGAATTTTCCAAAGTCAATTATCACGAACAATTTGCATCGGCTTATTGTATGCGGCCCACTAACCACATCTTCTAATTTAGCATAATTTTATTTACTTGGCTACCTTCTGGTAAGCTTGATCTAAACTTGCTGTAATTTCTTGTAGTTCTGAGGGTAGAGATTCCGGATGTCT